>NZ_ARPM03000115.1 GCF_000388175.3 Holospora undulata HU1
ATACGTAAACGGCATCATAGTGGTGTTGATAGGCAAGGCAATCTGCTCCATATCACCACGGTTCATAAGGCCAATGACACAGGTGCTGGGTGCAGAGTTTTTAAGGAAGCGGTGCAAAAATATTCTACATTAAATGGAGTGTGTGCAGATGCGGGATATAGAAACCCCATGGAGGAATTTGTAAGAAACAGTATTGAATAAAACTATAGTAATCTCAGAGCATATATCTCAAGGATGGGCCATACTTCCAAAGTGTTGGATTGTCGAAAGGACATAGGATAGCTAAATCATCTTCGAAGGGTATCTAAAGATTATGAAATTGCCACAGCGACTGCTGAAAACATGAGTATGATAGCCCATTCCATGATTCTATTAAGAAGGTTAGCTAAATCATGAATACAGGTTCTAACTTTAAATGTTTTGGATGTCGTTTTTTGATCGTTACCAATTTTAATGATATTCTGCTCCCCTCTCCCTTAGATCGAAGCTATTTTGTGTCTTTGTCATTTTCTGTTAAAAATATCATCACTCTATCCCACTTTCAAGCTAAATTACTATAGTTTGCTCTAAATAAGATAAAATCCCCAAACTGACACGTTCCAACCTTTATCGCTGCCTTAAACGAAATGGACTCAATGTTCTCAAAAGATGGGAGGGGAAGGAAACTTTCAAGAAAAGAACCGTTTTAAGGACTATCCTATTAGTTTTGTGCATATTGATATAACGCAGGTGCGCACCAAACAGGGGAAGTGTTATCTTTTTGTGGCAATTCGGGTTAAAAAATACGTCTATATACTTATACTGAATCAAATTGTTTAAAAGTTTAATTTTATGTGTTAATAATTTTTCTTATGCAAAGATTTCTGACAGAATAAGATCGTGTTGCCTTAAGAACGCAGCATCGGCAAGAAAAGAACCGACGCGTAGCAGATAGGATTAAGGCTGTTTTGTTATCCGACAAAGGGTGGAGCTATCGTCAAATTGCAAGGCTCTTCTGATTGACGATCAGTCGTCATGTAGAGGAATATAAGGAAAATCAAAAGTTTACGAGACGTTGATGACAACAACGCCGGAGGATGAACCTGATGGGAGTGACCGCACAGGCGCCTTACGGTGGTATCCTTAAAAACCTTGAAGACGTTTTTTGATCAGCTGAAAGATGCTTATCCAAAGGCGCCTAAAATTCACCTGATCTTGGATCAAGGTCCCTGCAAGCAAAGATACCAAAAAAGCAGAAAAAAAAAGGGGGATTGAGGTGCATTATTTGACCTCCCTACAAGCCCCTAAGAATGAACATGTGCGCAACAATCGATTTTTCGTCTCTGCCAAAGAGTTTTGCAAGAGTATGCTGCATTTTTTCGACCAAACCTGGGACAACATCGCCATAGATCTTGTCGACCGAGCCAATGACAACTTTCAACGCATTAGTCCAACACTTTCAGTTTAATTTGGTATATGTGGGGGGAAGTGAAAAAAACGAAGCAACTATCAAGACGCTATAAAAGGTGTAGCGACTAAAAGCCTTTTATATAGGGATGAAAGTGGTATAGAGCTAACGATTTTCAAAGATAGAGGATGGGGCAAAAAGGTAAAAAACTGATAGGTGAAAAAAGTGGTAAATATTACGCGCGAACAAATATTATAGCGAGATTCGTGAATAATAGATCGATAGCTCCGATGATATTTAATGGATCTTGTACTGCGAAGGTATTCGAAACTTGGGGAAAACAATTTTTAATAAAGGAGCTAAAGCCAGATCAGAGAGTCGTTATGGATACTGATGCTTTTCACCGATCATAGAAAACTAAAGATTTAATTGAATCTGTTGAGTGTGAGGCACCCCTAATTTAAATCAAATTGAAAAATTCTGGGCTAATATGAAATGATGGATTAAATAATACCATTTGGTAAACTTTATGAGGCTATTTCTGCATTCTTCCAAATCCCATCTTCAGGCTAAATGACTATAGCGTAAACAACAAATGGTTATAAATTTTAGTCACGAAAGAATGCTCTTATAGTTCATTGATTTTCTCTTCAATAATTCTTTGCTTTGGATGATTTATATTCAATGGGGTTAAGATCTATTGGGATAAATAAATTTGTGTCTAGCATTTTCCAGAGTCTCTTGCATCTTTTCTTCCTTATAAAAAGTCTAAAGTTTTTTCAAAAATTCAGATCGTTTTGCTGCGTGGGATAATTAAGGTTTTTTATAGGTCCCTCTAGGAGCGTACATAATCCTGCCTGCACTCACATTCAGACGTTTTGCTCGCCCAGTAGGAATCTTGAAACTCCTGAATATCTTGTAGAAGGTTTATTTCGGGGGAATTGGGGCTCTATTTTCTACTCCACCTTATAAAATTTCTGAAAATGTAATGGACAAAACTTTTAAGCGAAAATTACTATAGAAGAGGTTTTAACTTAAATTTTAGAAAAATTTTAACTTGTTATAACTGTTTTATATAGTGTGCGATGTAACAAGAATAAATTTTTCAGATAATGATAGATATTTATATCAAAAGAAAAAAGCTCGATGCTGGAAAAAAAATAAGCTGAGCATGGAAAAATATCTTTTAATTGTACGGAGTATAGCCAAAGCTACGGCGGTAGATCAATCTTAAGTGAATCGAAGATGCGTTAGTTAAGCATCCTAATTTTTTGTTTCTTGACCGTAAAGCATTGCTAAATGAAATATAAATTCATAAATATACCGATAAATTCTCCAGAAACTCAAATTTTTCCTCAAAATGATTCAATAACAATCAAACTAATAATCGCAATAATAAAAAAATGATTTTATTTAGGAAAAAAAAATGTTTTATTCTTAAGAAAAATCAAATAAATCTTGTAAGGAAAGTAAAAAATTATAGGCCTGTAGACAAAAGTTTTCTTTTTATATAAAGTGATAAAGGGTTAAAGTGATTAGAAGACTTAAATGATTTTTAATAAATTAAAATATAGTAGTGCAAAATTTTGGAGCGAGTTTTTTTTTCTGGGGTGCTTGTTTTGTGAGAATGTTTATGCATTGGAAAATTTAAAAAAAAATGATATTCCTAATGTCTCTTATTTAAAAGAGAATCTTTTGTTTGGCGACGCTTCTTCTGTGAAAAATCTTTCATCAGGGACTTTTTCTTCTAATTATTCAAGTTTTCCTGGACTTAACTTAGAGACAAAAGATTTTTCTCAAGAACAAGGGCTTCGTTTTCCTCAAGACCCTCCCTACAGTATTGGACCAGAAGAGCCTATGAGAAATGGGGGGCTAAGAGCTCAGTTACTGGCGCTAGCAAAAAATCGTAAAGTTTCTGCTAGCTTAATGGCTGAACTAGAGAATTCTTTCGGAAAAGATCTTCCAGAAGAGCTTCGTGTTCTGCTAAAAGATCCAACCTTTTCTGCGTTGTTGCCAGACGTTCGCCCTTCTTGCAGTTTTGTTAATCCCAAAAAGACTGCTGCTCCCATAAAAATAACTAAAGACTCGGCGTTGCGTCCAGTAGGAAGCTTGACAGATGCTCTTTCTGCGGCTTATTACTTTAATCCTGAATTAGAAGCAGCACGAAAGAAAATTAATTTAGCAGTTAACGCCTTGGCAAAAGCTTTTTCTGCGATACGACCAGGAATTTACTTAAATTTAGGACATAATCAGCTTGGATCTTTTCAAAATCAAAGAGGAAACAACCCAATTGCAAGAGATTCTGACGGATTGCCTGTGACAGATTTAAAAAATAGACAGCGCACTTGGGAAAATCAAGCAACGATTTCTGCAAAGCAGACTTTATTTTCTGGGGGGGGGATTTTAGCAAATATCATGAAAGCGAAGGCAGATTTTTTTGCGTCGTGCTGGAGCTACATTGCAACAGAGCAAAATGTGTTAACCAAGGTTTTGGATGCGTTTTTAGACTATTTGTTAGCGGATGAATTGCTAAGTATAGAAGAGTTAAACGCAGCGACGTTGCATATGTTATTTAAAGCAAGCAATGCTGGATTTTCAGCAGGTATTGAAAAATCTGGGGATAGAAGTCTTGCTGCCGGACAGGCGTTAATGCAAGGTGATGTGAAAGTTATCGAAGCAAAAAAATCCCGGGACAGTAGCCGTATAAAATTTCAAGCTTTGATTGGAGCTCCGGTAGATTTATCAGATCGTTTAGTTATGCCCAGTGAATTTAAGTTTTTGCCTAAGGATGTTCAAGGACTTAAAAAATTGATATTAAAAAACAATCCTTCTATTCAGGCAAGTTCTATGGTTTTAGTAGGGAAAAAGCATGAAGTTAGTGTTGCAGTTTCAGGATTTTTGCCAAAAGTTGAGTTAGAAGCTTCGCTTAGTCGAAGAATGAATGACCGTTCTCAGCGTACAATCCCAGGAGCCTACGCAAATAAAGATCTGACCTATAGTAAAAATGCCCAAGTTGGGATTGGTCTTACTATGCCTATTTATGATCGCGGATTAACTCACGCAAATTTTCGAACAGTAGAACAAGAGGTAAAACTTGCGCGATTAGAGCTTGAACAAAGCAAAAGAACCGCATTGTGGGAAGGAGTGCAGCAATGGAATATGCTTTCTGCCAGTATGGTCAATCGTAGTTTAACCTTTCGGGCTATGCTTTTTTATACTCAAGCGTTGATGAATGCACAAAAAGAATATGATGCGGGAGTCTTGCCTATTGTAGATTTCACACGTATTCAAGATTCCTGGATTAATGCTTGTCGCAGTTGGATTACTCAAAGATTTTTGGTGATAAAAAGTTCTGCTGCTGTAGGGGGATACCTAGGGCGCATAACGGCAAAATATCTGAAATTACCGGTTGCGCTTTTCGATCCTAAGAAGTATTATGAACAGTACGCCAGCAATTGGGTGGGGTTGGGTTCAAATGAGGAAGATAATCCTTTGTTTGATCAAGATCCGTTAAGGAGGAAAAAGTAGATGCAGGAAAAAATGATGAAGAGCACTTCGGAAGGTGAGTCTATTGACGATATACTGCAGTCAATAAGGGGATTAGTTTATCCTGTTATTGATTTGAATCGTCCGATTCAAAAAGAAGGTTCCGATTCTTCTGTTCAGAAGGAAAACTCTGATCCTTTGGTTCAAAAAGAGTTTTCTGGCTCGATTTCTGAAAAAGATGTCGCGCCTAATGGGGGAGAAAATTTACAGAAAGAGTCAGATTGCCAAAAGAATAATGCTTCTGCGGCTCAAGCGCTTTTTTCTTTTATTCATAGCGTTCGCCGTGATAAACAAGAAGATAATCCTTTGCAAGAAGTAATTAATAAAGAAGTAAAAAAAAGTATTTCTTTAGAAGCGTTTTTGACGGAAGTCATTCGGGATGCGTTGAATCCCCATATTAAGTCCGTTTTAGAGCAAGAAATGAGAAGTTTTTTGGGTTTGGATGGAAAAGTTTTGATGGAAAATTTGATCGTTCAATGGTTTGATGTTCATGGAAAAGATGTGATTCGTATTTGGTTAGAAAAACATGCTCCAGCGCTTGTAGTTAAGTGTGTTGAGGTTTATCTGAAGGAACTTTCAAAAAATGCCTGATGTGAAGCTCTGGGGCATTCTAGCCAGGGTTAGTGTATACGCAAGTAAGGAGCTGGTTTTGGAGTTATATAATTTTTTTAGCTGCTTGCTTGTTTTTCACGAAAAAAAGAGAACAGGATTAAGATAGCTCGTCAGTGGGAGTTTAGAGTTTTTATCTGTGCTGAAATTAGATCTCTTTTTTGATAGTGAGTAAATATAGAGAATAAGCAAAGTATATCGTGATAGTTTTTATTTAAAGATTTTTATTATTTTTTCTTTTATGGAAACATGTATTGTATGTTATGCTTGATTATTCTTTAAAGTTTCTATTTTTTCAATATTGTACATTTGTCTCACATCTGATTTAGTCCAACATGCAATCTATAACTCTTCCAACTTTTATTTTGTAAATGCATTAAGAAAATATGGAGAGAAAATTTTTTTTAATTTTTTTAGAAGTAGATTGTTTCTTATAATCCAGCTATTATTCTCATTTTATTTTTTATTGCAAAGCGTGTAATTAAAAGTATTAACCTGTTTTTAATTTTTCAAAAACCATTTCTTATTACTCTGAAAATACAAAAAAAATCGCAAAAAAATTTCTTTGATGAAGTTTGTCACTATAGACATTCTCAAAAAAAATGTTAGAATCAGGAGAGATTATAAATTGCGGATATGGTGAAATTGGTAGACACGCCAGATTTAGGTTCTGGTGGCTTGTGCCTTGGGGGTTCGAGTCCCTTTATCCGCACCAATTGAAAAGTTAAGGAAAATTACATGCTAGAAAAGAAAGTACAAGAGATACGTTCTGTTGTTTTAGATGGGATATCTATCCAGGAGGGGCTTAACGAAGAAACTAAAAAAATTGCTTCAAAGCAAAAAGTTCCAGGGTTTAGGTTGGGCATGGTGCCTTTGGATATTCTTTTTGGTATGTATAGGGAAAATATTGTCTCATCAGTTCTCGATCGAGTTTTGAAAGAAAAAATTAAGGAGTTACCAGAATATCAAGAAGCCTTTAGGTATTCTGTTGATTTTGATGAGTCTGTTCAGGTTGAAATGGGGGTTCCTTCAGATATTTCAGCACAGGTTACATTTGCTTATTCTTCACACTTTTCAGAAATAGAGTGGTCAGAGTTTGCGTTGCCGGTTTTAGATGATGATATTTCGCCAGAAAACGTTCATACTTTTGTAGGAAGATATCTTAAGCAGTTTAATCGTTCCGAGCCTCTTGATGTTCCAAGACCTTCAGAGCTTGGGGATACTCTTCGTCTTCGAATCACTATAAAGTCTGATGGTCAAGAGCGTACTTCTGTTTTAAATGTTTTACTGTCAAGTGAAAATTTTCCAGAGGACGCGGGAATTGAAGATTTTATTGGGATTGAGTCCGGACACACTATCAGTCAACGCGTAAAGGTTCCAAAGTCTTTTTCACAAGTGCCCCTTGCAGGGAAAAAGGTAAATTTTTCTTTGGTAGTAGAAGAAGTGCGGCGTACGGTTGCTTGCGAAATGGATGACGATAGTGCGAAATATGTCGTTGGGTGTACTCTTGAAACGTTGTTAGATCGGGCGAAGTTGCTTTTAAAGAAGTTTGTTCAAAAACTTTCCTACGAAGTTCAGAAAAATTGTTTGGAAGTGAAAATTTTTAATATAAAAGACGTTCCTGTTTCAGACATGTTAAGAAAGCACCGTGAATTAGAGTTGCGGAAAGAATACACGGGAAATTCAGCTTTTGAAAACCTGGTTCCAAAGGATCAGCAGTCAGGGTGGTTTGGGGAAATCGCACAAGGGATATTGTTAACAGAGATGTTTATAAAAGATTATTGTTCTAAGCATCCTGAAGCTTGTGAATACAGTTCACAGGATGTTGTGAATTTTTTGGAAAATTTAGGAAATTCTAAGGGGGTTTCTCCCGATCAATTGGTGCGTAAATACTTAAAGGATAGAAATTTTCACGTTTCTGTAAATGATGCAATTCGGTATGAAAAAGTGATAAGGGATATTATTGGGCGTTGTGCTCTTCAGGATCCGAAAGATGTTGTGAGCTCTTTATGGAAAGAAGCTTCATTAAATCAGAAAAAGTATGCAGAGCTTTTTGGAAAGTTTTTGGAAGATGTTTCTGTTTCCGATTATATTCAAAAAATTTCTTTGAAAGAAGTAGATCTGCGTGGCGCCCCCGATGCGCGGAGTAAAGATATTATTGAAAACGACGAGGCGGTTGATCAAGGTGAAATGAGCGAATCTAGTAAACCAGAACAAGAAACAAATTCTTTACAGAAAGAAGATGTGCTTCAAACGGATCAAGAAAATTCACAGAAGTAGTAAAAAGATAAAGGGGTGTTGCACAAATATTCATTAATAAAATCGAAAATAGTATAGTAACAAAGAAAGCAAGGAGATGTGGTTGGAAATGAGTTATTTGGTTCCTATGGTAGTAGAACAAAGCGGAAGAGGAGAAAGGGCTTATGATATCTATTCTCGTTTGCTTAAAGAGCGTATTGTTTTTCTCACGGGACCTATAGAAGACCATAGCGCTTCTCTTATTTGTGCACAGTTGTTGTTTCTAGAGTCAGAATCACCGGGGAAAGATATATTCTTGTACATAAACTCTCCGGGGGGAGTAATAACTTCTGCTTTTAGTATTCATGATACAATGCAGTATATTCGGTCAGATGTGGTTACCGTGTGTTTAGGGCAAGCATGTTCTGCAGGATCTTTTTTATTAGCAGCAGGAAAAAAAGGAAAACGCTACATTCTTCCTAATGCTCGAGTGATGATTCATCAGCCTTCTGGTGGCGCGCAAGGACAAGCCACAGATATTGAAATTCATGTTAAGGAGATTCTTTATCTAAAAAGACTTTTAAATCAACTGTACTCTGAGTATACAGGAAAAACTTTAGAAGAGGTAACTTCTGCTATGGAAAGAGACAACTTTATGTCTGCTAAGGGAGCTATAGATTTTGGTCTTGTTGACCATATCATGGAACCCGGTATGAGGCCGGATAATCAATAAAGGTTTTAATTTGCCCTTTGCGAGGATGTTTTCTTTAGGGCTTTATGGCATAATAGAATAAATGTATAACAGAAGGGAGCACTAGATGGATAAAAAAAATGGGGTAGAGACAGAAACCATTTTGCGTTGTTCTTTTTGTGGAAAGAGCCAATACGAAGTGCAAAAGTTGATTGCTGGTCCTACAGTTTTTATTTGTAACGAGTGTATTGAATTATGTAACGACATTTTGAAAGAAGAAAATCGAAGAAATCGCTTTTCGAGCGCTGGAGATAACAAGAATAAAATTCCTGTTCCATGGGACATCAAAGCAACTTTAGATGAGTATGTTATCGGCCAAACAAAAGCAAAGCGTGTGCTTTCTGTTGCTATGTACAATCATTATAAGAGAATTGAGCACGAAAATCTTTCAGGGAGTGATGTAAGGATTTCTAAGTCTAATATCTTAATGGTAGGGTCTACTGGATGTGGAAAAACTTTGTTAGCAGAAACGTTGGCAAAAACTTTAGACGTTCCTTTCATTGTTGCAGATGCTACTGCTTTGACAGAGGCTGGATACGTAGGGGAAGATGTAGAAAACATTGTTCAAAAATTACTTCAGAATGCAGATTATGATGTTGAAAAAGCGCAAAAAGGAATTATTTACATCGACGAGATCGATAAAATTGCTAGAAAAGGAGATAATCCTTCTATAAGTAGAGATGTTTCTGGAGAAGGTGTTCAGCAAGCACTGTTAAAGCTTATCGAAGGCACAAAAGCTCTGGTTCCTCCGTTAGGTGGGCGTAAGCATCCGCAGCAAGAGTTTGTTCAGGTCGATACTTCAGAAATTCTGTTTATTTGTGGAGGAGCGTTTTCAGGATTAGATAAGATCATTTTAAAGCGTCTAAAAGGGCAATCCATTGGATTTTTGTCTCAATCTAATCAAGAGCAATTTGATTCTCAGGATATATTAAGTCATATTCAAACAAAAGATTTGGTAGATTATGGAATGATCCCTGAGTTTATTGGACGTCTTCCTGTTATCGTCTCTCTGGAAGATTTGGACGAGGAAGCTTTAATTAAAGTTTTAACCGAACCTAAAAACGCTTTGATTAAGCAGTATAAAAAGTTATTTGCTATGGAAGGGGTAGAACTGACTGTAACAAATGGCGCGCTTAGGTCTGTGGCTAAAGAAAGTTTAAGACTAAAAAGCGGTGCAAGAGGTCTTCGTGCCATTTTGGAAAAAGCTCTTCAAGATACTATGTATGATATACCTTCTCTTCAAGGGCTAAAAGAAGTCATGGTAGATGAAAAAGTTATTTTAGAAGGAAGCGCCCCTTTGATGACATACAAAATAGAAAAAAACCAAAAAGTATACTAAAAAGAGTGATTTTAACTCTTTGTTTTTGTCGAGCGAAGATAGACTTTTTTCTAAATGCGTTCGATAAGTTTGTAATTTTTTAAAAGCTTTTTTTGTTTGGTGCTGACGTTAAATCCTGCACAAGTGAAACATGCAAGATGGAGGCTTTAAGGATTTTTACTCCCCCCGGCATAAATCCATCTCCGTTGAGGTGAAAAAGGGGAAGATCTTGGATAAACAATGCGATTTTTCCAAAATGCTTGCCAAGTATTTGGGCAATACCATCCAAAAATTCCATAGCAGCCTGAAAGAAGGTACCGATCCAGAGCTTGGGCTAAAAACTGCAGCTCTTTTTGATTTTTAGCGCTTTTGACTTGTTGAATCAGTGCATCTATATTGATATCAGAAATTCCTGCCATATTATAGCTTCCAGCTTTGTCTGCCGAATGGCTGCTGTAAATCAACTCTAACTCTTGTCCTGGAAAACTGCTGGATATTCCCATCATTCCCCAAATCATGTCATAATCAAAAGATGATTTCACTGATTGATAGGCTGCCTGATCTAAAGAAATAATGTTAAGTTCAACTCCTATCAAGGCGGCTCGTGCTTGAAAAAATTGCAGCCATTCGTCTCGCATTGACTTGGGAATGCAAACCTTTACTTGAAGAAAACCTAAAGTCTCATGAAACAATTTACCATTTCTTAATTTCCATCCTCCTTCTTTTAAAAAAGAAAGCGCAGCTTTGCTGCGTTGATGCCACGTTCCTGGTAACTGCGTAAAATATTCAGCGGGCTGTGTCCAGGTTTCTTCTGGAGCGTTAAACGATTTTAAAATTCTTTTTACCTCAAAAGAAGCACTGCCTTTGGCCATACAGGAAGTATTTTGAAAAAATGAACAAATTCTTTTGTATTTTTTATAAAAAAATTTTTGATTTAGTGTATCAAAATCTAGCAAAAGACTTAATGCCCAACGCACGCGAATATCTTGAAATATTGGTTTTCGCGTATTAAACAAAAGTCCAGTAATGGGAACAGAGTCTTTATAGAAAACTTCTTGTTTTTTAACAATTCCTTGAGTAACTTCATTGAAATTATACCCATTCATCCAGCGTTTTGCACTGCGCTCAAAAAAGCAGTGAAGTTCTCCTTTTTTAAACGCTTCAAACATACTGTCATCTTCTTTGAAGTAAATGTACTTGATCGTAGAAAATCGGTACATATCTTTTCCACAAGAACGATTTGCTCCCCACCACTGAGGAACCTTTTGAAAACGAACAAACTCCCCTTCTTGATGTGCTTCCACCTTGTAAGGTCCGCACCCCACGGGAATCTTGGGAACACCGTGCTGATAAACAGATTTTGGAAGAACTACCATTTCTGAAATAGTTAAAGCAGCCTCTTGGGGAGCATTTTTTTCTAAATAAAATACTACTCCAGACAATTTTTTTCCAGACTGAATCAATGGGTAAGAAACAAGCTCTGCTTTAGAAATTCCAGAAAAATATGATTTAAATATAGAAGAATTTTTAGTTAAAAAATAAAAACTAAAAACAACATCCTCTGGAAGAACCGCAGCACCATTATGAAACTTTGCGTCACTATCAATCCAAAAAACTACGCGATCTTTGTAACGCTGTACATGCCGAGCTACATAGCTGTAAGCTATTCCTGGTTCTTGTTCCGAAGGCAAAAAAAGACGCCCATGAAGAAGCTCTACTATTCCTTGGGCGCACACATTACGTTCTTGCCAAAACTCTAGAGTATTAAAAGTACCCTGAGCGCCCAAACAAAGTTCTTTTCCTTCAGTGATTTTAGAGTCTTTCCAGGGAAAATTGTGTAAAGGCCAGAGAGGAACGCTATCAAAAAAAACCCCCAAAAAGGATTCAATTTTAGCATGATCAGCACAAAAAGAAACTTCCTCAAGTACTAATAAAAAAAAACCTACACAAAAACGCGAAAAAAATTTTAATTTCATCAGATTACTTTATTTTATGCTCTTTAAACATTACATGCTTTCGAATTTTTTTGTCGTACTTCTTCAAGCTTAATTTTTCTTTTTTTGCACCCGTTTTTGTTACATAAAATGTCCCGGTTCCTGCTGTGCTAATCATACGAATTAAGTTGCTTTTTTTTTTTGCCATACCTACTTCCCTCCAACTATACTTGACAAATTCTAACAATTTTTTTTATCGAAGTCCACAGGAATTACATAAAAGATTGATTTGTATTATATAAAAGGCATTACGATTTCGTAGCACTTTAAAGAGAAAGGCCTCTACATGAAATAGTCTTAGAGTAGATACAAAAAATTAGAACCTGTATTAATGAATAAAAAAGTGTGATATAAAAGGCTTGAAGGAGTAGAAGAAGAATTATCTAAGCGATTTAAAAGAGAGAGTGGAATGTGATAAAGCATCATTTTGATAGCGGGAATTACAGAAATAGAAGAAAATACAACAAAAAAGAGGGGGTAAAGCAGTATGTTATATAATCAAGAGCGGTTGTCAATGGACGGTACATTCGTTTTATAGACGATATAGGATTAAGGGGAGATGGGAAAAAGTGATGCATGAACTTGTTAAGACAAGCCGAATTAAGTATGAAAGGAGCAAGAATCCCAGTTATAGCATCATTCACAAAGTGTTAAAACAAGTGTTAACCCCACAGGAGCCTCAGAAAAAATAGGTATAGATGGGGGAAAAAAAGATACGTAAACGGCATAGTGGTGTTGATACGCAAGGCAATCTGATCCATATCACGGTTCATAAGGCCAATGACACAGGTGCTGGGAGCAGAGTTTTTTAGGAAGCGGTACAAAAATTATCCTACATTGAGTGTGTGCAGATGCTGGATATGGAAAACCCATGGAGGAATTTGTGAGAACTCTATTGAATAAAACTATAGCAATCTCAGAGCATATATCTCAAGGATGGGCCATACTTGCTAAAACGTTGGATTGTCGAAAGAACATTTGTATGGCTAAATCATTTTCGAAGTGTATCTAAAGATTATGAAATGATTATAATAGCCCATTCCATGATCCTATTAAGAAGGTTAGCTGAATCATGAATACAAGGTTTCTAAGTAATTCCCCCCCAATACGCTAGGGGGCAAGGATCGCTTACTGATAACCTTAGAATATTTAAGAGAATACCGGAAATACT
>NZ_ARPM03000114.1 GCF_000388175.3 Holospora undulata HU1
TTTTCTCTCTTTTCATCTTTCTTTTTAATATTTTAATAATACCTTAGGAGTTTTTCTAGCAGTCTAAGACTTCAGTTTAACCAATACTTTGTCTTTTCCGCAATGAATAAATTCCCATCCTTGAGGAATATCTTCGTTGGTTAAAACCTGGCAATGATTTTTCCACACCCGATTTCTTATCTTTACTATGCCTTCAGAAATTTTACGTCGAGCTTCACTACAAGATTCCACTAAACCTGAATGCTTTAAGATATCTACCATAGTGACTCCCTTAGAAAAAAGATCTTTTGATATTTTCCAATGAGGCATCTTAATATTAAAAGCCACCACTGTGTTTTTTTTTGTTGGGAAATCTTTACTTGTTTTTGGAAAAAAATATTCCGTCCTTAAAACAATAATTTTTTTAAGTAAAGGAAATTGTTTTTTTAATTTTTCAGCATCTTTTAAACTGAAGGATGCTTCCTCATTCATATGAAAACTAATTTTCTCTAAATTTGGTGCAGAAAAAGAAAATAAAGGCGTAATATCCTTGACATCACACCCCCCAAAGGATAATTTTTTTAGCTTTGGCAAAGAAAGAGTTTTAAATACCGAAATATCTTTAACAAAATTATGTTCAAATACAAGTTCTTCTAAAGAAGGAAGGGGGATATCTTTTAAAGAGGAAATATCTTTAAGATCAGACTTGTATATAGAAAGAAACTTTAAATGGGGAAACTTAGCGCCCACAAGGTTTTTTAATTGAAATTCGGGGTGAATCCGGTAACTTACATAGGAAAATTCAAGAGATTCCACCTTATTAAAATCAATTTTTTTAAGATTTTCTAGATCTTGAATATCTTCTTTAATTTCGATAGAGCGCACATGATCGGGAATCTTTTTCCCTAAAAGCGCTATTTTTTTTAGTCCCTTAACCAAAACATTTTTCACGTAGTAATATTCTCCGTGATAGTTTTCCGTATATTCTTTGTGGCAGTAAAACTTAAATTTTTTTACAAAAATTTTTTTATCTGGACTGTAAAAAATTGAATTTTTTTGAGAAAAATTAGAAGAAAATAAAATTTGGCTTCCTACCAAAAATGAGATAATAAGAATTTTAAACATATTAAAAGTTTTAAAAACACTTTTTTATTATAGCAAAATTTAACTAAAAATAAATAATTGATATTTTATTTTTCTAAATTTTATTACACGCTTCATCAATAAATTATTTATCAAAATTTTAAGGGAGACTTTTAACCAAAGATAGCATGATTAATTTTCAAAGTTTTATTAACATGAAGTGCAGCAAAAATATGCAGTGTTCCCTTCAGCATTTCAATAGATCGCGTGTTTGCAAGGGGGGCGACGAAATCTTGCAAACCAATGGCATAGTCTAGCGTTATTATTTTGTTCAATGGAAAAGGTTTTATCTTTTCCCTGAAAGAGGCGGGGCTTGGAATAATTTTATTAAAACCTTCCCAATGATCTTTGCAATAAAGTAAAATTTTCCATTTTTTAATCGTTCAAAAAATCGTTTGAATTTTAACTCAAGCGATCACCAAATTCCCAATCGATAAGCCGTTTTCCAGCACGATCATAGACTTTAAAAATCCAAGCTTTAAAAATCCAAATTTTTTTGCTTCTTTTTTTAATAATGCAAAAATTCATCCACTTCCTTGACAATACCTTTGTCTTCTGGGGATGGCTCAATTTTTGTGCATAGCCTTGATCCTAAGGTGCCCGCCCACTTCAAAACAGCGGTGACGCCGACACCAAAAAGCTGAGCAATTCGGTTCATTGAAAGACCGCTTGCGTATAAAACAAGGGCTTGGAGCTTGTCTTTTTCATGCACACCTCGTGAAATTTTTTCCATATTTTTTACATTTGTACCGCTGAACCCATCGAAAAAAACCACTTTTAAAGCAATCCGAACATTCAAAAATTTACATACAATCATTTTTAGAGATTTTTAAAAGACAAGTTTTCCAATTCTCACAAAAAAGACCTTTAGTTAAAAGCCTTTCTTTCAAGAGATTAACCTTCAATCAACGATCTTATTAATGGAATCCGTTGCTTTAATAATTACTCATTGGTATAATTGGACTAGATTTTGGAATAAAACATTTAATTGGTTACAAAATAACAAGGAAAGACGGTGGAGTTTTCTTCTGTAGGGCCTTCTAACTGGTTTGATCTTTTTGGATTACCTAAACGATTTTTGTTGGATTTAGACGAGCTAGAAAGGGCATATATCCAAGTTCAAAAAGTTGTTCATCCAGATTGCTGGAGTGGAGTTTCTTTCAAAGTAGCCGCTCGGATGAGCTCTCATGTTAATATGGTGTATGGTGCGTTAAAAGAACCTAAAAAGCGCGCAGAATATATGTTGAAGTGCGCGGGGTTTTGGCCGGTCCCTTCTTTTCCAAAGATAATGGAAGAGATTTTTTTTCTTAAATCTCAATTCAATCAGGAGCTTTTTGATAGCAAGTATCAAGATGCTATACTTTCGTTTGATGAAGCGTTTCAAAAAGAACACTATGTGCAAGCGCAGCAGGCTTATCTTTACATATGTTATCTAGAAAAATGAGGTGTTAATATGCGTATTGCGGTTGAAGCATTGACTGGCCAAGCGTCAAAAAAAGTCTCTTCTTCAAGAAAAGAAGCGGTGGGAATTGATTTTGGTACGACGTATTGTGTGGCAGCGTTAGCGTTTGAATCTTCTAAAGCGCGGGTGTTGGTTTCATCCAAGGGGGCTCTTATTCCTTCGGAAATTATTACTCCACAAGGTGAGTTTGTTCGTTCTGTAAAGCGAAAATTGGCGCACACTTCTTTAATAGATTCGAGCGCTCTTGGTTACATGGATGCTGCTGTAAAAATATTCAGAATTATTGCCGAGCATGTTTATGAAGCGTTAGGACATGAGGTGTCTTGTGCGGTTATTACGGTTCCTGCTTACTTTGATGATCTGCAAAGATCTCAAATTCACAAAGCAGCGACGATGGCAGGGTTTGAGGTCTTACGATTAATTAACGAACCTACGGCAGCAGCCATTGCTTATGGGCTTGGCCATGCTTTACAAGGAAAATACATTGTGTACGATTGGGGGGGGGGGACCTTTGACGTTTCTATTTTGGATATTAGGCAAGGCGTTTTTAGAGTTCTTGCTACCGGTGGAGACACTGCCTTAGGAGGGGATGATTTAGATTTTTGCATTGCTCAAAACATCGCTCCGTTTGGTTGGAGCGATCAAACTTTTTCTCAACGCCAGAGTTGGATTCAAAAAGCAAAATATCTGAAAGAATCTCTTTGTGTGGATTCTGCGCTTTCCTCTTTAGAAACAAATGTAACGCCTGAGGATATTGAAAACTGGTGCCTTCCCTTTATTCAACGCACTCTTGAGATTTGCAAAGATACTTTAGATCGTGCTGAATTAAGTTTTAAGGATATTCAAAAAGTTGTTTTAGTAGGGGGCAGCACAAGAATTCCTTTTGTGTTAAAACACTTGCAGTATCTTTGGGGAGAAAAGATAGATCGCGCACTGCATCCTGAATATGCAGTTGCTCAAGGTGCTGCACTGCAAGCTTATCAATTGACACATGAATGCTCTTTTTTGTTAATGGATGTAAGCCCTCTTACTCTTGGAGTGGAAGTTTTAGGAGGGATGGTGGAAACGCTTATCCCGCGCAATACCCCTCTTCCCTTCGAATATACCTACAAATTTACTACAGCAGTGGATGGGCAAACCAAAATACGTCTTCATATTGTTCAGGGAGAAAAAGAATTTGCCAAGAATTGCAGATCCCTTGGTATATTTGAACTTTCTGGGATAGACGCGCTTCCAAAAGGAATGGCACGCATTGAACTTAAGTGCTATTTAACAGTAGATGGAGAGCTAGAGCTAGAAGCAAAAGAATACAAGAAGGAAGGAGAGGGAGCAAAAGCATTCCTTACGATTAATACAGTACGTTCATTAAATGATGAGAATATAGAAAAAGAACTTACTGCGCTAAGTGCAGATGATGGAAGTGAAGTTTTGCTTCGTATTTGGACACAAAAGCATCAGCAAGCTTCTGATGGCCTTGAACAAATGGAGAAAATCCTTCAACACTGTCCCTATATTTTTTCCAAAGAAGAGTACGAAGAAATGATAAAAATATGTGAAAGCTTTTCTGATTTTTTAAAAAAGGTGCCTGTTCAGTATTCCCAAGCATTACAAGAAATTTCTGAAAATTGGGAAAATTTTTCAATCTTGATATTGCCCTATATTGAGCGCCACCTAACTTATGTATTAAAACAAACTTTGGAAAATGCTTAGATTGTAAAAAAAAATGAATGTTGAATAAAAAATAGGTGCATTGTGAAAAGGTGGGGGCAATAAAAAAATTATAGAGATAAAAAAAAGAAATTTAATTTTTTATTTAGAGGTGTGATTTTCTATCGTAACGATCATAAAAAATCAATAAAAGAACTAAATCACATCTTTTTTAAAATAAAACCCATAAAAGGCTTAGTTAAGCAGAATCATCACTCTTAGCGGCTTGCCTTATTTTCTTTTTTTTGATAGACTTTCCTTGGTAGTTCTAAAAGAGTTATAATATGCGAGTAGCGTCTTCTATCGGAAAAAAAAGATATCGTAGTAAAACCTGTAAGGTAATTCGTAGAGGTAAGCGTTTGTACTTGATTGATTCAAAAAATCCTCGCAACAAAGTTCGTCAAGGGAGCAAGTGAAATGAAAGAAAACAATGGACAAGAAGAGGCGTTTATCGAAAATAGAGCCCTTGTTTCCGCGTGTTTAGAAAACATTTCAGATCCGTTTCTTTTGGTTTTACTTGCGTCTAAGCGCGCCCAAGAACTTTCTTACGGTGCACAGGCAATGGTTTCTCCTGAAGGACATAAAGATTCGGTTATTGCGCTTCAGGAAATTGCTTTAAAAAAAGTTAGTCCTGATGTTTTAAAGGAAACGCTGATTGAAGGATTTCGAAATTCTAGGATGTTCAGTTTGTTTCTTTTGTTAAATATTTTGTTTTTTAGTATTTGTTGATTTTTCGTATTTCCGTTTCGGCGATAACCAGCTGGTGATTTAAATTAGGTGAGTAAATTAATATATGGATAAATCGAACGCCCAAGCTCTAGAGATTGTTTCTGTACCTGTAGAAGAGGAAATTCAGCGCTCTTATCTTGATTACGCAATGAGTGTTATCGTGGGGCGTGCGCTTCCAGATGTGCGAGATGGTCTAAAGCCGGTACATCGTCGAATTTTGTATGCCATGGAAGTCTTGGGGTTCCGTCATGATCGTCCTCATCGAAAATCTGCTAACGTGGTGGGGGAAGTCATTGCAAAATATCACCCTCATGGAACGGACCCTATTTATGGATCTTTGGTACGTATGGCGCAATGGTTTTCTATGCGGGAAAAACTCATAGACGGCCACGGAAACTTTGGTTCTATGGACGGAGATCACGCCGCTGCTATGCGTTACACTGAGGCGCGATTGAGTGCTCTTGCAGATTTTATATTGGCCGATTACGACAAAGAGACAGTAGAATTTCAGCCCAATTACGATGATACCCAAAAAATGCCCGTAGTATTGCCTGCAGCGTTCCCTAACCTTCTTGTTAATGGTGGCAGTGGTATAGCAGTGGGAATGGCTACAAATATTCCTTGTCACAATCTGGCAGAAGTTTTGGATGCCTGTTGTTTGCTGATCGATTGTAAAGATGCGGAACTTGAGCAGGTTATGGGAGTTATTCCTGGTCCAGACTTTCCAACAAAAGGAATAATTTTGGGAACGAAAGGAATAGAAGAAGCTTATCGCACGGGTAAAGGTTCTTTTTTAATTCGTGGTCAGGCTCAGATAGAACCCAATGGCAAGGATAGAGAGTGTATCTTAATTACTAATATTCCTTATCAGGTGAACAAGGCTACGTTGGTGGAGCGTATTGCAGAACTTGCGCGAGATAAGAAAGTAGAAGGGATGGCGGAAATACGAGATGAATCGGATCGTACAGGTATTCGCATTGTTGTCGAGTTAAAGAAAGACGCAGTGGCGCAGGTTATTTTAAACCAGCTGTATGCTTTAACTGATTTACAAATTTCTTTTTCGGTTAACATGCTAGCACTTCATCGTGGATATCCTGTTCAGCTTTCTTTAATAGAAGTTCTGAAGGCATTTTTAGAGTTCAGGAAAGAAGTAGTCGTCCGTAGAACTCAATATTACTTAAGAAAAGATAGAGATTCTACCCGTCTTTTAATCGGTATTTATATAGCTATTTGTCACATAGATGAGGTCGTTCAATTAATCAAATCTTCTAAAAATCGTGAAGAAGCATTAGAAGCGTTAGTTGCCAAGACGTGGAATGTTGATAGTTTAATTCATCAATATCTTACCTTACTAGAAGAAGATAATTTGCAAATACAAGATTTTTCAGAATATCGTTTATCTCAAGAACAAGCTTCTGCGATCTTATCGTTGCGGCTTCATAGATTAACCGGAATGGGAAAGCAAGAGCTTTCCGATCAATTAGAAAAGTTAAAGAGTAATATTGAGTTTTACTTAGGGCTGTTAAGAGATGATGCAAAAATTGAAGCGTTGATGAAGGAAGAATTTTTACATATTAAGCAAAAATTTGGTTCACCGCGTCTTACAGAACTCCAAAAAGAATATCTTCATCAGTCTCCAGAAGATTTTGTTGCTTGCGAGGAAATGGTCGTAACTGTTAGCGTTAACGGATACATTAAGCGCGTTCCTTTAGATGCCTATCGCAGTCAAAAACGAGGCGGGCGAGGAAAAAATGCGATGGATGTTAGGGAGGAAGATGCGGTTTCTCAAATTTTTGTTGCAGATACACATCGTCCTTTGTTATTTTTTACTTCTAAAGGTATTGTGTACCAAATGAAGGTTTACGAACTTCCTTTGGGAATAACTTCTTCTAGAGGAAAACCTCTGATTGCTTTTTTTCCTTTGGAAAAAGATACAGAAAAAGTTGCTACGATTCTTCCTTTACCTAAAGAAAACGTTCCGTCCTTTATTATTTTTGCAACGTCTCATGGTAATGTTCGAAAAAATGCGTTGTCAGACTTTTTCTCTATTCGGGCTAATGGGAAAATTGCCATGAAGCTGGCGGAAGATGAGCAATTAATTCGCGTTTTATTGGCAAACGATGATCAAGATATTTTACTTTCAACGCATCAAGGAAAAAGTTTGCGCTTTCCAGTACAAGAATTGCGGCAGTTTAGCAGTCGGAATTCTACCGGAGTGCGAGGAATTTTTTTGAAACCCGGAGATTACGTTGTTTCTATGACGTTGTTGAATAATACTCCTTGGAGCTCTCAGGAAATTGAAGCATACATGAATCGTAAAGATGAGCAGCTTTTGGATGCGCCTTTACTGGCGAATACTACAGACGTTTTGGTTGAAGATGAAGAGGTTTTGAAAGAAAGATTTAAAGAAATGGAAGATCAAGAAGAGTTTGTTTTGTGTGTTACGATCAAAGGGTTTGGAAAACGTACATCGTCTTACGAATATCGAAGAACGCACCGCGGAGGGCAGGGAGTTGCTACGATGGAAATTACTTCTCGTACCGGTTCTATCATTCAAGCTATGCCTGTGAAAGCGCAAGATCAGATTTTGATGTTGACTAATGCAGGACAATTGCTGCGTTGTCCTGTAAAAGACATTAGAATTTCCGGGAGAAGAACTCAAGGTGTTCGTGTATTTCGCCTAGACAAAGGGGAAACGGTTGCGTCTGTAGCAGTTATTTCACCAGAAAATTTAGAAAATTCTGATGAGGAATAAAAAAAGAGATATAAAATTCTAAGCATCCCAAGGTAGATATTTATTTCTTTGTAGGCAGAAATAAAAATTTCTGCCTCACCTTCTGCATTAAAAGAGCATTGGTTTTTATTTCTGGTTTACAAAAAATCATAAGGGTCTACGTCAATATGTAAACGAAGTCTGGAAGGGAAAGTAAAATTATTAAGAACTTTTCTGATGTAGTTTTGTATTTTATAATTTTTTGGGCTTTTTAGAAAAATTCTCCACCGCCAACGTCTGCGTAAAGGATTAATAAGAGAGGGGGCAGGACCTAAAATTTCCACAAAAGGTTCCATAGGAAAACGTTGTTTTAAAATTAACGCATACTGATGTACCAAATTTTCCTCTGTACCTGAAAATGTTAGCGAAACAAGACGCACGTAGGGAGGAAAGTTATATTTTTTTCTTGTGGAAAGCTCTTCTTGCAAAAATCCTTGAATGTGATGATGTTTGAGATGACAAAACAAAGGGTGTTGAATTTGAGAAGTTTGAATATAAGCTTTTCCAGGAATTTTTTCTCGACCTGCTCGCCCGATGACCTGACATAAAACTTGATAAAGGCGCTCTCCACTTCTTAAATCTAAGTGGCTTAAGGCAAAATCTCCATCAATAATTCCCACCAATGTTAAGTTTGGAAAATGATGTCCTTTTGCGACAAGCTGAGTACCTATCAAAATATCGTACTGCTGATTTTGAATTTTTGATAACGTTTCATTTAACTGAATGGGCGTGCCACATATATCGCTGCTTAACATACAAATGCGTGCGCTTGGAAGAAAAGAATGAACTTCTTGACCTATTTTTTCTATTCCTGCGCCCCATAGCTTAAGATTTTCAAGACCACAACACTCAGGGCAAGCTTGGGGGAGTGATTTTTTAAATCCACAATAATGGCACATTAGTAAAGATTTTGGAAGATGGTGAACACTTAACCATACGCTGCAATTTGGGCAAGCAGCGCGAAATCCACATTGATAGCAGACCCAAAGGCTTGCATATCCTCTTCGGTTTATAAACAATAGGCTTTGCTCTTTTTTTGTAAAATTTTCCTTCAAAGCTTCTCGTAAAGGTAAAGTAATCATACTTGTTGAAGAAGAGTGTTCTTGCTTTAAATCTAACATATGAATATAGGGAAGCTGCGCATCTCCGTATCTTTCAGAAAGCACTACATGGGAATAACGGTTTTGTTCAATATTCCAATAACTTTCTAAACTAGGCGTTGCAGACATTAAAAGGCATGGAATTTTTTCATGATGTCCGCGAAAAACAGCCATATCTCTTCCATGATACAAAGGACCTTCTGCTTGTTTATACGAGCCATCATGTTCTTCATCTACTACGATTGCTCCTAAATTTTTGTATCCTAACAAAACAGCTGAACGAGCCCCAACAATGATGGAACTATGCCCTGTTAAAATATTCCATCCATGAAATTTTCTTGATTTTTCAGATAGTTCAGAATGCCATATTCCAATAGTTCCTGTATAATACCGTTCAATGCGTTGAACCCATTGTTGACACAAGCTGATTTCTGGAACAAGAATCAAAACTTGTTTTTTTGCATCTACTATGGATTTTATGAAAGAAAGGCATACTTCTGTTTTTCCAGACCCTGTAATTCCCTCAATAAAAGTGGTTTGATTTCCAATATTTTTAAGAGCGCTTTGCTGATGGGGGGTTAGAATAGGGCAAGAGTACCTTGAAGAGTATTGGTTCATTTCTGTAGAAGTTAGATGCGCGTTTTCTATCCATTTTTTTACTCGTTGCAAACCATAAGAAAAAACCCATTGAGCAAACGTTCCAGGCCAAGGGCATTCTTGAAGGGCATAAGAAAAAGAATGTTCGCACTTTAGCCATGAAAACGGCCAATCTAAAATCTCTGGAACAGGAAACACCATACGTAATATGCTTCCAAGGGGAATTAACGTATAATCAGAGCATTGGTGTAAGAACGCCATAAAATTAGAAGAGGCCTTCCAGTGGGGATGAATATGTGTAATTTCTTTTAAGTTAGGAACTTTAATTCCTTGAAGAGACCAAACAATTCCCCATAGGTGTTTGGAACCAAAAGAAACTTTAACGCAATTTCCTAACTCAACAGGAACATAAGAAATATAACTGAACAGTCCTTTACTGTGAATAGGAAGAAGTACTGAAATAATCTGAATATTTTTTTGAAAAGTCATAAAAATAAAAATTCTCTTAAGGTGTAAAAAATGTTACAAAAAAAATTCGTGTTGACTTAAGAGGCTATTTCTTCAAGATCAGAAGAAGAGGCGGGATCAGGGAGATAGGAAGAGCGGGGATGAAATTTGTTGTGAATACTCATCAAAGTTTGCGGAGTTACGTAAAGATATTGTTGAGTTGAACGCAAGGATGCATGTCCTAAAAGAGCCTGAATATCTCTTAAATCAACTCCTTTATGCAAAAGATGAGAAGCAAAACTGTGACGTAACGCATGAGGAGTTGTATGTGGAGAAAGCCCTAGCATTTCTCTAAGAAAACGTAAACGCTTTTGCAGTACGCAAGGTTGCAGGCGACTTCCTCTGGTTCCTAAAAAAAGCGGAGCTTCTTTTCGATTTTTATAAGGACAAGCATCAAGGTACACTTGAACAGCACGGCGAATGCTTTCCAAAACAAAAATAGAACGTGTACTGTTTCGTTTTCCACAAATCGTTAAAAGCCAAGGTTCTCTTGAAGGCCAGTCCACTTTATCTAAAGTCAGCGCTTCTTGAATGCGCAATCCCGCGCCGTACAACAGCATCATAAGACTGTAGTCTCTTAAATCTTCCCAGGCTATTACTGTTGATGTTGAAGAAACATCTTTCTCTTGATTTTCTTGTCTTAAATGATTCGGTAAGTCGTGTTTTTCTTGATTTAAATTTTGCTCTAAGCTAAATGACGATAACAATCGCTGTGTTTGGTGTATGGAAAGTGCTTTAGGTAAGGACTTTCGGCACTTGGGGCGCTTTAACTTGCTGTAAGGAATTTCGACAGTCCACCCTTTATCCTTCAAGAAAGAAAACCACAGCTTAAGAGAAGAAAAAGCAATAGCATTGGTTTCTTTTTGTACCCCATTTTCCATACGCCAGGCAAAAAAACTCCGAACATCTTGGTGTGTCACGTTTTGAAAAGAAGATTCAATCAAAGTTTCTTGCCAATGCTGCGTTAAAAATTCTAAAAATGCAGAAATTTCTTGCTTATACCGAACTAACGTCAACCTAGACTTTCCTTTTTTATGAACTCCCCATACTTGAAATTCTTGTAAAAGAACAGGAAAAACTAAAAAAGAAGAGCTCATGGTTTTTTGCAATTTTCTTTAGCTTTTTTTCCAAACCGCCCCGCATTTCTGAAGAGTTCTTTTAAAAACTCTTTTCTGTGAGTGGAGGGCAATGCAGTTTCTTTTAACGCGATTTCCAAAGATTTCGTTCCAGAATTTGGAATGTACTTAACCAATTTCCCGTCAGAAGAAAACAACAGAGCAAATCCTTTATTTTCTTTGATAGAAGGAGAAAAAAATGCGCTAGTTTCAGTAAAAAGATTAAAATAATACCAGGTACAAGGATCAAAACTCAGCACAGATGATGCAGGTCCAATCAACCGTTCTACGTCTGTTTTGTTTAAGACACCTACTCCTTTTTGTATTTGATCAAGATCTTCTAAGGGTACAACCCTTCCTCTTACACTGCGATCTGGATCACATCCTAATAACAACAAACTAAAGAAAAATGCTTTTAAAGCATTAAATTTGGGAACAATGACCATACGGCATTACATACCCTTATTAATGTACACTAAATTAAGAATGCCATGAACGTCCTTAAAAAGCAAGAATAGAAAAATAAGTTAAGGAAACAAAAAATGGAACAGAAAATTAACAAAAATTAATATTTTGTATTTTAATTTCCATAAAAAAAAAATATGATAAAATGCAAAAGGTTGTTTTATGACAGTTTAATTTACTATGAAAGAAGGTCTCTTAAAGCGATTATTTTTAGCGTCATTGTGTATTTTTGCATCTATCATGCTTGCCCATTTAATTACTCACGTAATACAAAAGTTATCAGAAAGAAGTTTTGAGGTTCGTGGAGTAGCAGAAAAAGAAGTAAAATCCGATTTGGCAAGTTGGAGAGTTTCTGTTACTCTTTTGTCTGCTGATATTGCCTCAGCAACGACTAGCTTGGAAGAGTTTAAAACTAAATTTTTTGAATTTTGTAAAGAGCAAAAGATAGATGATGCTGATCCTGAGCGATGTCAGGTAGAAATTTGTGATAATTGGGCTGAAAAGGGGGAAACACAAGAAGATAAAAACTCACACTATTCGGTAAAAATGTCTATTCAAGTGGATTCAAAAGATGTAGATAAAGTTCGAGAAGCAAAATCAAAGCTGTTGGCAAGAATTCCTTCTTTTCCTATTAGGAGTTCTTTAGATTTTATTTATACAAAATTTGACTCTATTCGAGATCAAATGGTTAGGGAATCCTTTCAAGACGCTAAAAGGGCAGCACAGTGTATTGCAAAAAGTGCAGGGGTGCGCATTGAAAAAGTTAAAAAGTTATCTCAAGGATTATTTACGGTAACAGACTCTGAAACAGCAGCGCGTCTTGATAACGTAAATCAAAGTCTGATGAAAACGATTCGCACAGTTAGCAGTGTTGTTTTTATTGTTCAATAAATTATGAAAAGTGTCAGGCAACGAGAAATAAAATTTTTCAGGCATAAAAAGGTTTCTAAATTAGTTGTTTTTCAAATTTAAAGAGGGAAAAATGAGGTGGAATGTTTGTAAGCAGGCTTTGGTACTGGCACTATGTTCTTTTGTAGCATTAACGTTTATAAATCTTTCTGATGCGATAGAGAAAAAAATAGAAGAAAAAACTTTTACTGTGCACGGAGTTTCAGAAAGAGAAGTAAAGTCTGATTTTGCAGAGTGGAAGGTTACAGCTAAACTTGTGTCTGATGATATCGCGTCATCTACAGAAAAGTTAGAAGCTTTTAAGGAAAAATTTTTAGAATTTTGCAAAGATCAAAAGATAAAGAAGGATGAATGTGATAAATTTGAAGTTATCGTTAAAGATAATGCAGATGTAAAAGATAATGAACCTCCATTTAAGGGAAATAAAGACACCAGATATTCCGTTTCGGCAAATATAGTTATAAAATCAAAAGACTTAGATAAACTGTCGGAAGCGCAATTAAAAATAGGAGGCCACATGCCTTCTTTTTGTATTACGGGCAGTTTACATTTTTATTATACGCTTCCCAGATTTCTTCGCGATAAGATGGTACAAGAAGCTTTTAATGATGCACAAAGGTTAGCTAAAAATATTGCAAAAAGTGCTTGTGTAAAAGTTGAAAAAGTTAAAGATTTATTTCAAGAAGACTTCTGTGTTACGCAATCAGATAAATCAGACCTTATGAAAAAAGTTTATGTCAGCAGTAAAGTTGTCTTTACTATTAGATGATTTAGTATCAGTTCTTAATTCGTACATGATTGCTTTTTATCTTTGGTGAATAAGTTGGATTTTGAGAAAAGGTATATTCATGAAATTAAGAAAGTATTCATGGAATAAAAAATAAAATTTTTCAAGTGTAAAATAATTTTTTTTGTTTATTTTTCGCATTTAAAAGAGGAAAAAATGGGGTGGAAGGTTAGTAAGAAGATTTTGATTTTTGTACTGTGTTCTTTTGCGGCGTTGACGTTTATGCGTCTTTTTAATACAATAAAAAAAAAAATAGAAGGAAGAACGTTTACTGTACAGGGAATTTCAGAAAGAAGAGTTGGGCCAAATTCTATAAAATGGAAACTTGTGATTACACTTTCATCTGATGATATTTCGTCGGCTATGGAAAAGTTAGAAAATCTTAAGGTAAAGTTTTTAGAGTTTTGCAAAGATCAAAAAATAAAGAAAGATGAGTGCAGCCAGTTTGAAGTTACCATCAAACATTCTGAGGATGTAGAAAAAGAGAAATTTTTTTTCGTGAAAGATAAAGAGGCAAGGTATTCTGTTTCGGCAAGTGTGGTTGTAGAATCAAAAGATGTGAATAGGATTTTAGACGCTCGATACAAGATAAGAGATAACATAATTCCTTTATGTTTGTACCGTGATTACTTAGTTCTTTCTTATGCACGCTCCAGTGCTCTTCGTAATGAAATGTCTCAAGAAGCTTTTAGAAATGCGCAAAAAATAGCTGAAAAAATTGCAGAAGGTGCTTGTGTGAAAGTTGAAAATTTTGAACTAGAATTTGATTTTTGGAGTTGTACGTCTAGGTCTATCGACGAAGTTTGTGACGAACCAATCCACCAGATACGAAAAGTTCGTGTTATTAGTAATGTTGTCTTTTCTGTTCAATAGATAGGATGTCAGTTTTTAATTTTTATGGACGAATATGGGGAAGAAGGCTAAGTCCTAAGCTACAATTTGTGCATGATCACGTTTTGCCTTTGGTAGATTGTAGTGAAGTTGTTTTAGATCAAGCAAATTCTTTAATTACGCACAATCTTTCTTGGTGGATGGAAATCGGATTTGGAGACGGAGTTCATCTGCGCGCACAGCTTGAAAACTATCCCCATGTTCATTTTTTGGGCGTGGAAGTGTTTCGTCCTGGAATTGTGCATTGTCTTCAAGAGCTTTCACAGGAAGAACAAAAGCGGTTACTTATTTTTCCTCACAATGTTCATCTGTTAATGCCTAAGCTTCCTTTAGAGAGATTTGAAAAGATTTTTATTTTGTTTCCTGATCCTTGGCCCAAACAACGACATCACAAACGCCGTTTATTACAGAGTGCTTTTTTGACGCAATGCTGGAATGTTTTAAAAAATGAGGGGCAGCTTATCATTGCAAGTGACGTAGTGCCTTTTATTCATTGGATGCAGCAACAACTTAAAGCACATGAAGGGTTTCGGTTTGTTCAAGGTGCGTGCACGAGCGATCCAAAAGAATGGCCTCAATGGCCTGCAGAATTTCCTTTGTCTACTTATGCAAAAAAAGCTCTGCATAAAACTTACTTTATATGGAAAAAAATAAGAGACAGGTAGTTAGAAGCTCCCTTATGTTTTAACAAAAGATTTAATAATAATACTAAATAATTATCTGAAACTTATTTAGGATTTTTTTTATAGTCATTTAGCCTGAAGATGGGATTTGGAAGAATGCAGAAATAGCCTAATAAAGTTTATCAAATGCATTAACTTTGGATTTAATCCATAGTTTCTATTGGCCCAGAATTTTTCAATTGGATTTAGATCAGGGGTGCTTTACACTCAACAGATTCAATTAATCTTTAGTTTTTGTGATCGGTGAAGCATCAGTATCCATAACTACCCCCCGACCTGGCTTCAGCTCCTTTATTAAAAATTGTTCCCCTCCACGTTTCGAATACCTTCGTAGTATAAGATCCATTAAATATCATTGGAGCTATCGATTTATTATTCACGAATCCCGCTATAATATAGCCAAAACATCATAAAAAGAATATGGCAATGGAGCTGGATAAAATTATAATTATGTAATTAATTATACAATTAAAGTTATGACATATTTATTAGATTTTCGAAAAAAGTATTAAAAACAAAGCACGGGTTATCATTTGAAAAAGTAGCCGCTAGATTTTCCATATCTAAATCAGCAGTAGTGAGATGGAGTAAAAATCTTGAAGGAGTCAACAAAAGGAATAATCCCTGGACAAAATTAGACAAAGAGAAATTATATAGAAGAATTTCCAGATAGTTTAGCTATGAAAGGGCTAAGAGGTTATAGTAATTTAGGTTGAATTAGGTGTAATTTTTTTGTTAAATAAAAGGAAAATGACAAAGAGCTACAGTAACTATTTAAGACAAAGGGGAATAGAATATTTAGATGAGGGGGGGGGCGGATATATTGAAGCATCGCACCTATTTAAAATAAGTGTATCAGCGGTAGGAAGTTGGTATAGAAAATTGGCATAGAAAATACAGACAAGAAGGCTGTTATTTTTCTAAGAGGTGTGGTAGCTAAGAAAAAAAGATTGACTTAGAGAAGCTTAAAGCGTACGTCAAACAAAACTAAGATATGCCCTTGAAAAAAGCTGCTCAAGAATTTGGGGTGAATATTTTTACACTCAGGTACTGGTTAAAAAGATTAGGCTATACAAAATCAAACTGAAAGTGTTGGACTAATGCGTTGAAAGTTGTCATTGACGCGCTCGACAAGATCCCTGGCGATGTTGTCCCAGGTTTGGTCGAAAAAATGCAGCATACCGTCTTGCAAAACTCTTTGGCAGAGACGAAAAATCGATTATTGCGCACATGTTCATTCTTCGATGGGGTTCAGGTTTTGGGGGCAGGGGGGAACAATGCACATCAATCCCCCTTTTTTTCGCTTCCCCCCACCATAGGTAAAGGCTTTTTTTTATAACTAAATCCTAGCTTTCTTAACCTTCCGTATACAGAAACAAATACTTGCGTTAACTGGCTTTGCTATCTCAGCTCATTTCTTATCTCCATTAGCTTGAACATAAATCCTTAGCTTTTCTGGGACTGTGGGGTAGACCTACTATCCCTTTTTTTGTATCTTATTCCCCCCTACTTACGCTGCTTTTACTAAATTTAAACACTTTGGATGTCGTTTTTTGATCGTTACTAAATTTAATATATTCTATTACTTGCTCTCTTAGATTGAAGCTGTGTTGTTTCTTTGTCATTTTTTGTTAAAAATAGTACCACTCTGTCCCACTTTCAAGCTAAATTACTATAAAGTTTTCTGATCTGATAGAAAGTTTGAAAAATTACGTAGATTATTAAAATTTACCTAAAGATTTTTTTAGAGTCGGAGAATCTAAAATCTAATCTCTCTAAAATTCTTTTGCCTCGGAATTAGATGTTCTATTAAAAATTTCGTTAGGATGTACAAAAGATAGATAAAAGATAGTTTGTACCTAAAAAATTTTTCAAATTTTAATCCAAGTACAATAGTTTTTCTATTTTTGTACAACTCAAACTCAGGTCTCTTTGGGGAATATAAAATTTCCCTTTATCAAATCTCAAGGCCAGAATTGGAATCTGGAATACATTTGGGGAGATCAAACAAAGACAGTATTTTTCCCAAAACTGCTCTCATCTCTTTTCGGTTTATAATATGGTCAATAAACCCATGATCTTTTTGAAATTCTGCGGTTTGAAATCCAGGAGGAAGAGGCTGGCGTGTGGTTTCTTGAATCACACGAGCCCCGGTGAACCCAATAACTGCTTTGGGTTCTGCCAAAGTTATATCTCCCAAGGAAGCAAACGAGGCAGCAACTCCCCCAGTAGTGGGGTGAGTAAGCACCGAAATAAACGGAATCGCACTTTCCCTTAATTGAGTCAAAGCCAAAACAGTACGGGGCATCTGCATTAAAGAAAGAATGCCTTCCTGCATACGCGCCCCCCCTGAAGAAGAAAAGATAATATACGGCTTTTTATGATGTAATGCCCATTGCGCACCTTGAATCAGGATTTCCCCCACTCCTAGCCCCATAGACCCCCCAACAAAACTAAAATTAAAGCAAGCCACAATAGCAGTACGCCCCAGGATACTGCCCTGAGCTAACAACACGGCTTCCCATTGCTGAGTTTTAAGACGTGCATCTTTTAGTCGATCTACATAACGTTTTTGGTCGCGAAACTGAAGAGGATCTTCTTTTAAACGCACCGACTCTAACACAGAATAACTTCCCTCATCAAAAAGGTGAGAATATCGAAGCTTTGGTGGGCAAAGTCCGTGATGACCACAGTGAGAGCACACATATAAAGATTTTTCAAAATCAGAGGTTAAGATCATAGTTTCGCAAGATGAACATTTGCTCCACAAGTGTTCTGGGACCTCTCGCTTCGATATTAAGTTTCGAATACGTGGAGGAATAAAATCAGTGAGCCAACTCATAAATCAGCACTCTAAAATTTTCTACTATTTCATAAAGCATTATGACAGAATATTTATGGTTTGTATATCGTAATTTTATGTAAAGAAGAAAAGTAGTTTTATTTAATAGGATAGAAAAAGATGAGGTGATGTTAATGGTACTATAGCACAAATATTTTAGATAACTTAAGAATTTTATACAGTAGAATTTTTTTTTTCAAAATAATAAATTATTTTTATCCAAAAATGTAAAAAAATATTAGAGATTTTCTGTGGAAATGGGGTAAATTGATTAATTATTAAAAACTATGAAATTTTTTAATTTTTTTTTATATTTTTTGCATTACAATTAAATAATGTTTTATTTGACAAAAAATAATATGAATTATGATAAAAATAAAAAAATTATCTTATTTTTAGGAATGTTTTTAATATCTTCACAAAAAGGATTTTCTGAAAATGGCCCCTCTGGAGATAAATGGAAAAATTTTGAAGAATTTCAAACTAATTGGACAGATCATCCCAATCCTTATCCTTCCAATAGCTTAGATATAGAGAAATTTGCGACGAATATTAGGTACGAAAATCGAAAAGAAAAGAAAACAAAAACTGAAACTTTTCTTAGTAATTTTGGAGCGGACACTTCTCCTCGAAGACTTAATACTCTTTACTCCGTTCTAAAGACCTTAAGCGATGTTTTAAATGTTTATCGCATAAACGAAGAAGAAAAATTTAGGTTGGTTAAAAAGATTTTTACCAAACTTTCTTCCTATGTTAAGGAAAATAAAGATAGTTTTTTGAAATCAGTTAGTGAAAATAAAGAAAACATATGTTCAAAAATAGAAAACAAAAAATTAGAAAAAAATGAAAAAGAACAATTTTTAGAAAGATGCGCATATCTGGTTGAAGGTGTATTAAAAAAAACCGATAGTGCTAATGCTAAAAACGATAATGCAAAAAATAAAAGCAATATCTCTAAAGAAAAAGGCAATATCTCTAAAGAAAAAGATCCATTTAAAGCGATAATATTAGAAATTCAGAATATTTTTAATAACATTGACGAAAAAAAGAAACAAATTAAGAATTTCGATATAGAAAAATCGAATTTAAGAAAAAACAATCTCAATAATGGTGGTGCTGTGAATAAAAACACTCAAGAAGCTAAGGAAATGATAGATGGAATGAAGCAACCAAAAAATGTAACCTTGCCTGATCAAACTAGAAAAAATTCTCTAAACGTTTCAATTGCAACTAGTGACAGTAGTGCTCATCCTAGTGGTGGTTCTGTTACAAATTCTCAACTCGCTAATGCTAATAATGCAAAAAAGAATGCAGTTGCTCCTCATCTTCAAAACGTTCCTTCAGATGAGATTACTGATTCTGTTTCTGTTCAAACCCCTTCTCAAAAAATTGTTGATAGTACAGCAAGTAATGAAAAAATAAAAAATCAATTCAATGAAACAGGCGCTGATCCTAGGGTAAGTAATAATGATAATGATAATGATAATGATTTCGAGATTGTAAATTTACAAGAAACAAAAGAAAACTTGAAAGAAATAAATCAAGATTTGACTGAAATATCTTCAATCGTAGATTCGAAAGAAACGAATGGCTCAAAAATTCAAACGAATTCATCTTCTCCTAAAGGATTTTTCAATAAATTAATGTTTTGGAGAAAATAAAATCAAGCAAAATTAATTAACGAATTTTCTAAAGAAATCTATCCATTTGCTTTAAAAAAATGCTCTTTTTTCTTTAAGAAAATCATGCTACCCTTAGGGACTTATTAAAGTTAAAATTTTCTATGAAGCATTTCTTGTGGGTGTACAGCTTGGTACAGGGCATTACGGAAGCAATTCCAGTAAGTTCTTCTTCCCACATTCGTTTAATTGCCCAGTGGATGCAGCATCCTTTAAGTCTTGCACTGGAAGGTGCTCTTCATATGGGAACAGGTCTTGCTTTTTGCGCAATGTATCCGTCATCTGTAAAGAAAGCATTTTTGGGTTTTTTTCATGTCTTAAAGGGAAAATATACGACCTCAGAAGCACACTGGTGGATTTTTGTTACTGTTGCCAGTCTTCCCGTACTTGTTTTGGGGGGATTGATGCATTTGCTTCACATGCGCTTGCGGATTCCTGGTGCTATTGCAGTATTGTGTGCTGCTTCTGGTTTTTTGTTGTGGTGGTTTGACCGATATGGGCCACGTATTTATTCCACAAAAGTTGAAAATTTTGAAAAGGGTTGGGTGTTTCGGGCATGCATGCTGGGAGCCTTACAAATGCTGGCGCTTTTCCCTGGAGTTAGTCGTCTTGGAGCATGTTTATTGGCAAGCAGGTGGATCGGATATTCTAGAAGCGAATCTTTGCATATTTCTATTGTTCTTGGAATTATTTCTATTTTTGCTTGTGTTACGTTAGAGGCTCCGGCTTTGGTTCATCTAGATTTTACTCTCTCTCTTTGGGTGCAAACCATTGGAATTACATTTTTCAGCTGTTTTGCTGCGTTATGGATGTTTCGTTGCTATATACAAAATGTTTCCTTTTTTTGGTTTTTTTTATATCGGTGTGTTTTAGCCGGGCTACTTATGTTTAATCACGTTCTGTCTTAAGTGTTTTTATGTGCACTATTCCGTTTCATTGTTATCGCTGGTCTTTGCCGCAAGATTATCCTTATATATGCGATGCTATGGTCGCTTATGCCGATGATATTGCATTGGGAAGGGCCTGCGAATCGCTGTGGCTTTTAAGTCACACTCCGGTTTATACGTTAGGTGCAGGTGCGCTTTCTTACGTATCTCAAGATTTGAACGTTCCCGTTTACCGCGCCGGTCGGGGAGGGTTGCTAACGTTTCATGGACCAGAGCAAAGGATGATCTATCCTTTTATTTACATCAAGAGCCGGGGTTTTACAGTTTCTTCCTATTTAAGCAGTTTAGAGCAATGGGTTGTTCACTTTTTAAATTTATTAGGAATTCAAGGAGAGTGCACCCAAGATCGGCGTGGTGTATGGATCCAAAATAAAAAAATAGCTTCCCTTGGAATCCAGATTAAACGAAATGTTGCCTTTCATGGAATGGCTTTAAATCTTTATTCTCCTTCCAAGGCGTTTTTAAAGATTTCTCCTTGCGGACTGGAAAAAAAATTTGGAATCACTTCTTTGGAGCAGTTGGGCATACCCCTTTGTTATCAAGAAATAGATAGGCTTCTGTGGAAAGTGTGTCCTTTTAAATTCTCTGTTGAAGACCAAAAGATAAGGGGATAGTGTTCTAAAAATTAAAGAATTGGAATAGAAATAGCGCTCAAAAGTGCGAAAATCAATTGTAAGAAGCTAAATGGGTAAGAAAATATTTACACTATAGTAATTTGGCCTGAAGATGGGATTTGGAAGAATGCAGAAATAGCTTCATAAAGTTTGCCAAATGTATTAATTTGGCATTTAATCCATCGGTTCATATTGGCCCAGAATTTTTTAATTGGATTTAGATCAGGGGCACTCCACACCAAACAGATTCAATTAAATCTTTAGGTTTCTGTGATCGGTGAAAGGCAGCAGTATCCATAACTCCCCTCTGACCTGGCTTCAGATCCTTTATTAAATGTTCCCCCCAAGTTTCGAATACATTCGTAGTGCAAGATCCATTAAACATCATTGGAGCTATCGATTTATTATTCACTAATCCCGCTATAATATTTGTTCGCGCGCAATATTTGCCACTTTTTGTACCTATCGGTTTTTTACTTTTTCTTCCCATCCTCTATCTTTGCCAATCGTTAGCTCTATACCACTTTCATCACTATATAGCTAAAACATCATAAAAAGAACATGACAATAGAGCTTGATAGAATTATTAATTACATAATAAATTATATAATTAAAATTATGATATATTCATTAGATTTCGAAAAATCAATTGGGTTGATATCTGGCTTGCAAAGGGGGTTGGGTGCTACCAAACTTTCCAAAAGAAAGCGGTAGTTTTATGAATAATTCCACTTTCCATAAAGGGAAAGCTATGAAAAATATGCTAGAAGATGCCATAGTTTGCTTTGTTTGCCTCATTATTCTCCAGATCTCAATTCTATTGAGAAAAAATAGGCCTAAGCCAAACATATAAGAAGAACTTCAACTTGCTCAATTGACCACTTGTTTCAATTCCATTTTTCGTAATCTTTTTATACTGATTTAGATATATATAATACATTTTGTGATGCTTTGGTTATACTTTGTTGTTCAGAGTTCGTTTTTTAATGTTAATTTAATAAGCACGGGGTATAATTTATAGAGTAAGCTTCTAACAAATTTTTAGAAATGAAAAAGATACTACTCTTTATAATGTTTAATGCGATCGGCATGCTTTCTTATGCACAAAAAAATCTGGAAGAATTTTCTAGCTCGTATCTAAGGGGTGCGCTGAAAGTTCTTTTAAGAAGTTCTTCAACAGATGATGTTGAAAAAAAGATGAGCAACGTAGCAGTAAAGGAAATGTCAGAAAAATTTTCAGATCTAAGTCAAGACGATCAAGACAAGATGTTAAAGACGATGAAAGTTTTAAGTGTTTTGCCTCAAGACTATGAAGACGAGCAGCTTGACGAGATTTTAAAAGAAAATGGTATACAAAAAGAAGATTTTCAAAAAATTATAGAAGAGGTGGATTCTTCCAGTTTGCCGTCTACAATGAATTCCGATGTTGAGGTATTTATTTGGAAAAAGTTACACGATAATTTAAAAAAATAAATAAATAAAAATTTTAAATATTTATTGTATAAAATAAAGATAAAAATCTCGTAATGTGTTTGAGTTGTGTTTTTTTGTAATGCTTGAACATGACAAAGCTTTTTTTATTTTTTATTCGTTTTTTCTCTCTTGTACTATTTTTTACAGTTAATACAGAGAAAAAACGAGATATTTATTTCAGGAATATGTGAGGTTCATAGATTTATAAATATAGTAATTTAGGTTGAATTAGATATTTCAAAGAACCACGAAATCGCCTCGAATAGAGCATTGAAATTTAGTATATTGTCCACCTCTTCGTATTAGCCCATATTGGATTCAAATCACAAGAGTAAGGAGGTAGAAAAATTATACTGATACTGCATTGTTACAGATTCTATTACTTCTTGACGTCTCTTGGATTTATGAAAATAGGCATAATAACACCTTGACCAGGATTTAGTTCCTTGATCAAAAATTTTTCTACCCAAGTCCGTTACCCCCCATTGATGCTATCGGCGTGTTATCAACCAAACCGGCAATACTTATTTCCCACTCTTTTTTCCAAGCAACTTTTTACTTTTTCTGCCCCAGTTTCTGTCTTTGCACATAGCCATATCAATGCCGCTTTCATCAATATACTCATGCTGAATGAAATTGTTTAAAAGTTTAATTTTATGTGTTAGTAATTTTTTTTACGCAAAGATTTCTGAAAGAAGATCGTGTTGCGTTAAGAACCGACGCGTAGAAGATAGGCTTAAGGCAGTTTTGTTATCCGACAAGGGGTGGAGCTCGTCAAATTGCTGAGGCTCTTCTGATTGACGATCAGTCGAGGAGTATAAGTTAATGGTGTAAAGCGGGGGCTCTGTAAGCAAGCGGAAAGTTTCACAAATAGCAGAACTTATCGCACGTTTGGAAGCCACAACGTATATGATGAAAGTAAGCGATACCTGCGCTTATGTTCTTGAACCCTGTGGCTTCACGCCCATAATTTTTCATTTAAAAAGCCAGCAGCAGGGCCCGCAAAGGCAGCCAAGCAGGAAGCCCTTTATTCAACGGTGATGACGATACCGCCGAAGGATGAATCCATCCTGTTTGGTGATGGCGTGCGCACCAGCATGGCAACGAAAATCACCTGTCAGGCACCCCCATGACACGAGGGTACATGCGCCTTACGGTGGTATCCTTCAAAACCTTGAATAGCGCCCCCTTGAAGACGTTTTTTGATCCGCTGAAAGACGCTTATCCAAAGGAGCCTAACATTCACCTGATCTTGAATCAAAGACCTTATAACACAAGCAAATAAACCCAAAAAGCAGCAAAAGAAAGGGGGGACTGAGGTGCATTATTTCCAGCCCCAACCTGAACCCCATCGAAGAATGAACATGTGCGCAAAAATCGATTTTTCGTCTCTGCCAAAGAGTTTTGCAAGAGTATGCTGCATTTTTTCGACCAAACCTGAGACAACATTGTCATGGATCTTGTCGAGCGCGTCAATGATAACTTTCAACGCATTAGTCCAACATTTTTGGTTTGATTTTGTATATACCGGATTCTTTGTGGTGGGGAGAAAAATATTTTCTATAGGATATATTGCTATTTATTAAGCCTGTTAATAAACCTATTGCAATTACTGTATTCCAAGGCGTTGTAACCTCCCATGAAATTGATCTTTATACTTAATCATATTTTTCAGTATCACTTCCCTTTAGAAAAACAACCATGAGTTCGAGAAAGCTGCTTTCTTTGAAAAGCTATCTTCTTTTATTCTTACTTGAAGACAAATAACTAATTTTGAAGAAATTTCTAAATTTTAATTTTTGCTGAAAGATTCGCATACTCAAGAAAAATAGTATAAAACAAAAAAATTTCGAATCTTTTCAACTTAAATTTTAAAACTCTCCCATAACGGAAAAACTTTTTTTAACAAAGAGATACAGGGGCCTTCCTCAATTAAGTTCATTTTTTCTGTATTTTTTGAGAGTTTAATAAAAATGCAAAAGAGAGGTGTATGGATTGCGGGAAGATCAATGAGATAAGATAAAGGATCTTTTTCCTGAAAAAAAGAGCTGTTGGTATTAGCCAAGAGCAATCGCCTGGTTTTGGAGGCAGTTTACACCGTTATCGCACAGGGATTCCGTGGAGAGATTTCAAAGTCTTCACACCCGTTGGAGTCGAAAAGGCGTGTGGAAAAGTGTTTTTGAAATCTTAGCTAATGATGCCTTGAAGACGGGTGCAATGAACGATTGTGCATGCCCATAAACACAGCGCTAAGCGCGAAAAAAAAGAGGAGAATCAAGTTATTGGACAGTCCTTTGGAGGTTTAAGCACTAAGATCCATGCAATCTGTGATGCCCACGGCAATCCCATCGCTTTTCACTTGACAAAAAGTCAGGACCATGATCTGGGGGTGATGCGTTGATGGATCGCCTCGTGAAGACTGATAGAGTGCTTTCCGATGAACGCAAAAACTTAAAAAAAAGGGGCGTAAAGTCTTTCCCCACCTAAAAAGCACCGTTTAAAGCCTTCATATTAGATAAATATCTTTATAAATTTCGTCATTTGATCGAGAATTTTTTTGCTAAACTCAAAGCAACACCGCGCTATTACTCCGCGCTATGATAAAACGTCTGTAAAGATTCTGGAAGTTTTTAACTAAAGATATTTTTTTGTTATAATTGCGTAAAGGATGTATTTTAAAAGTCTCTAAAAATGATTGTATGTAAAATTTGTGAATGTTCGGAGTGCTTTAAAAGCGATTTTGTTCGAGGGGGAAGCGGTACAAATATAAAAAATGTGGAAAAAATTTCACGAGGTGTGCCCGAGAAAGACAAGCTCCAAGCCCTCGTTTTATACGCAAGCGGCCTTTCAATGAACTGAATTGCTCAGCGTTTTGGTGTCAGCGCCACCGCTATTTTGAAGTGGGCGGGCATCTTAGGATTAAGGCTATGCGCCAAAATTGAGCCCTCTCCAGAAGATAAAGGTATTGTCAAGAAAGTCGATAAATTTTGGTATTATTTAAAAAAAAGAAGCAAAAAATTTTGGATTTTTAAAGCTTGGATTTTTAAAGCCTGTGATCGTGCTGGAAAACGGCTTATCGATTGGGAATTTGGTGATCGCTCGCGTCAAACATTCAAACGACGTTTTGAACGATTAAAAAAATGGAAAATTTTATTTTATTGAGGAGATCATTGGGCAGATTTTAATAAAATTGTTCCAAGCAATGCTTCTTTCAGGGAAAAGATAAAACGTTTTCCATTAAACAAAATAACGCTCCACACCGCCATTGGTTTGCGAGATTTCGCCCCCCCCTTGCAAACACACGATCTCTTGAAATGCTGGAGGGAACACTGCGTATTTTTTCGGCACTTCACGTTAATAAAACTTTGAAAATTAATCATGCTATTTGGTTAAAGGCCCCAGATTCTGTACGCTATCCGCCTGGCTTCAACAGTCCTTTAGCTTAATTGAGGAAACACCCTAGCATTTATCAATTTTTTATTTAGAAAATTTTCCAAACATTTTTTTCATTTCTCCAAAACGTGTCAACAGCTGATTAACGTCTTGAACTGTGGTTCCGCTTCCCCTTGCGATACGTTTTTTTCGAGAGGCATCAAGTATCTTGGGGTCCTTTCTTTCTTTAACAGTCATGGACGACAAAATCGCTTTCTCTTTTTTAAAAGAAGTGTCTTTATTTTGCAAAGACTCTAGAATTGCCCCCATTCCTGGGATTAATTTTAGTATAGAGGATAACCCCCCCATTTTTTGCATTGCGTCCATCTGAACAATAAGATCATCCAAAGTAAATATTCCTTTTTGAATACGACTTAGTTGCTGAGCGTGGGTTTCATGGGAAAGAAGTTGCGTGGTTTTGTGCACAAGTTCTGCGATATCTCCTTGATCTAATATACGATTGACTATACGCTTTGCGTCCCATTGCATAAAGTCTTGAGGTTTTTCACCGGTTCCTAAAAATTTTATGGGAAGGTCCAACAACGACTTTAAAGATAAAATTACTCCAGCTTTATGATTAGCATCTAATTTCGACAACGCTATTCCATTAAGCGTTAATTTAGAAAAAGATTTTGAAACCTCTGTGATGCTTTGCCCTATTAAACTGTCACAAACCAGTAAGTTTTCTTTTGCGCGAATAATATTTTGCAGTTGAACTAACTCTTCCATCAGCTCTTTATCCACGTGCAAACGTCCTGCGGTGTCAAAAATGATGTGATCATAGAAAGGCGTTTTAGATAGCGCGCGTTTTGCAGTGGTGTAAACATCTTCTTCTACAACAGGAAGGACGTCTACACCAATGCTATTTCCTATTACTGCAAGTTGGGACTGAGCTGCGGGACGATAAGGGTCGAGAGAAACAAGAAGTGTTGAAATATTCTGAGCTTTAAACATAAAGGCTAATTTTCCACATAAGGTTGTTTTTCCACTTCCTTGCAACCCCATAACCAGAATAGAAGACCTTCTGGCCCAGTGAACTGGATCATTATTTACCAAGGCAAGCATTTCATCGTACACAATCTTACTGATGAGCTGGTCTGGATACAATGACTTTACAAGGTTTCTGCCTAACGCCTGGTCTTGAACTTTTTGTAAAAACGTCTTAATAACTGGAAGCGCTACATCTGCTTCTAGTAAAGCAATCCTAATTTCCCTTAACGCTTTATCTATATCTTTTTGTGTGACAACAGAGCCATTTCCGATGCGTTGTACTGCATTACGCACAGAAACTCCTAAACGTCCAAACATTTCTTGGGTATCGATCAATAAAATCCTGTTCAGTCTACCTTAATTTGCTTTAAAAATCAAATGAAATAAAAAAATTTATCTATGCTAAAAAGATAGACATTCACTAAATACATAATTATCAATTTATTAAAAAATCTTACCGTAAGTTCATTGATAATTTCTACTTTTATTTATTTTATCATGAATTATCGCATTATACAGCAAAAGCTAAATAAAACGATTTTAATTAATAATTTTATGGCATATTCAGTAGATTTTTTTTGACGTAGAGTGTTAAAAATCAGAGAGGAAGAAGGACTAAGATTTGACGAGGTGTGGCATTCCTTTGACTGGGAGTCTGGTTTCAAACAACTGTAAATATCTTGGGGTTCAACGCGTGGATGCTGCAAGATTTGATCCCCAAACTTCCTGAAAAGCAGTGGGGGAGCCATGGACAATGCAACTTTTCCCGAAAGCCAAGACATGCTAAAGGTCTTGGAAGCTTCAGGGCACTCCTCTCCTCTATCTTTTTGCCTTATTCACCAGACCTAAATTCCATCAAAGATAAATAGGCACAGAAAAACACTTAGGCGCACTCTTAGATGAAGTATAGAAACTCTCTTCCAATATATATAAAATCATAAAATCATTTTATATAGTTGTAGCTATGATACATAAGGGGAAAACAGTGCTTTTTACAAGAAAAGTCTTTGTTCATTATCCTGTAGGTTGATATTTTGTGACTACAATTTTTAGAGCTTCCACGTATTTCTAACTTACTATAAATAATAATATCTTGATAAACTTATCTTAAGTGCTCTTTTGACGAGGCGTCTATTTAAAATTCCATAGAAGACCTCTTTACTAGCGGTGGTTGCTGTGGGACTAACTTGTGTAAAAAGATTTTTTTTCTTTGTATGCAAGACTTTTTTAAAAAATTAACAAGCACATTGTCAAAAATATTTGTTGTAAATTAATTTTTTAAAATACAAAAATCGAAGAATACCAAATAAATATTTTTTTTTGGATAAGAGAGCAGAAAAGCATTTTAGCACCAAAATAAGTAATATCGCAGAAATTTTACTTTCTCATCAAATCTGAAAGATCTCATCAAATCTGAAAGAATATCGTGAAGACAGAAAAAAGACGTTTTTCAATATTAATCAAATAGAAAAACAGGTGGATGCAGGGGGGGGAAGTACGAAAAAAAGACAAAGTTAATTTTTTTTCGTTTTTGATACAGATTAAAAAATTTAATTTCTGTAAATTATGAGTAAAATTTTGTTTTAGAAATGGTAAATTATTGCAAAATAACTTATTGCTTATATTGAGCACTTGATTTTTCGTAAAAAAATTATGATGATCAAAAGAAAGGTGCGACTTAAGTATAAAAGTTCGTGATTTATAAAAATATTTAGGAGTTAAGTGTGGAGAAATTAAATATGAAAAAGATGAGTCTAAGTTTACTGCATAAAAGTTTTTTTTGTATTTTTTCTTGTTTGATTCTTTGTGGTTCGGTTTGTGGAGAAAGTTCAAAGGAGCAGGATAAGCAAGAAGAAAAAAGAGAAGAGCCTTCAAAGATTTTAACCATAAAAAAGACGGGGGTTGTGTTTTTAAATGGCATTATAGAGGTGCTACCTGCTTATCGAATCTGGAAAAAAGACATAGAAGCTTGGAGAGAGAAAGTTTCTTCAGGACTAATTAAAGAAAAAACAAGTTTAGAAAAAGAATGGAAAAAGTTAGATGGGCTGCGGGGTCTTATTGGAGAAGAAAAATACAATGAAAAAAGAAAAGCACTAGAAGATCGTGTTACAAAGCTTGAGCAGTCTCATTCGGAAATGCAAAAAAAAATTTATGTTTCCGAGCAATCAGTAGCCAAATTTTTAGATCAAGAAATGCAGAAAATTTTGGATGATTTGTGCTCAAAACGTGGAATATCTTTGGTTTTGAATGGGGCTGTAGTTTTACACATTGATCGTTCAGAGCTTAATTTAAGTATTGTGGATTTAACTTCTGACGTTGCGCGTTTAATGGAAAAACGGATAGATACGTTAAAAGATTATGTTCCTGGGGCTAAGGGGTAATGCAAAAAAAGGAAGAGGATGTCTTTTGTTTTTGATATAGAATTTATATCCAAGCACACTGGAGTGTTGGGTGCTGCTTTAGAAAAAAAGTTTTCTGGGGTTGCATCTTTTGGAAGCGCAAATCGTGATCAAGTTACTTCTCTGGATCGTTTGGATTTGCTAAAAGATGGAAAGCAGTGTAACGCGGGGGCGTGTTTTGTTCGTCCAGAGCATAAGGATTTTTTGCCGGATCACACCATTCCTTTGTTGTGTCAAACCCCTTGGGAGTGCTGTGTTCGTTTGATGCGTGCGCTTAGTGCTGAGTTTTTTTTAGATTCACAAGGAGACAGAGGAATTCATCCTTCTGCATGGGTTCACCCTGATGCTTTTGTTCCTGATTCTTGTACTGTTGGTCCTTTTGTGGTGATAGAAGAAGGGGCAATTTTGGGGCAAGGATGCATTTTGGGAGCGCATGTTTTAATAGGAAAAAATGTTAATATGGGAAAAGATTGTCGTATTGATTCCCATGTTTCTATTTGCCATGCCTATTTGGGAGATCGGGTTTGTGTTCGCTCTGGGGCCCGAATAGGTCAGCCGGGATTTGGGTTTGTTGTTACAGGTTCTGGGCCTGTGGACGTTCCTCATTGGGGAAAAGTTCGTATTGGGTCAGATGTTGTTTTGGGAGCAAACACTACTATTGACCGGGGAACTTTAGATGATACGTTAATTGGTGATGGAACGCGCATAGATAACTTGGTTCAAGTGGCACACAATGTTCAGCTTGGAAAAAATGTGGTGCTAGTTGCACAAACGGGAATTTCTGGGAGTTGTCATATAGAAGATCAGTGCATGTTAGGTGGTCAAGTGGGGGTAGCTCCTGGGGTGTGTTTAAAAGCCGGAACTGCTGTGGCAGCTAAAAGTGGTGTAATGCGATCGACGGAGTCTGGTGCACAAATCGCTGGAATTCCAGCAATGCCTATCCAGCAATGGAAAAGACAAGTGATCTATTTAAAGCGATTGTTTTCAAATGATAAAGGGTAATATTATGGATTTATTTACTTCTTCTTCGATTTTAAATTCAAAAAGTATTGAATTTTCGATACAAGACATCATGCGATATATTCCTCATCGCTATCCTATGTTAATGGTAGACCGAGTAGTGGATGTTTTACTTGGAGAGCGTGCGGTAGGAATAAAAAATGTTACGATGAATGAGTATTTTTTTTCTGGACATTTTCCAGAGCGCCCTGTTATGCCTGGTGTTCTTATTGTAGAAGCTATGGCGCAGACAGCTGCAGTTTTGGTAATGCATTCTTTAAATTTGACCTCTAAGGATCATATTGTATATTTTATGTCTTTAAATCAAACAAAATTTCGAAGTCCTGTAGTGCCTGGGGATACGTTAAGACTTTGCGTGCAAAAAGAGCAAGAAAGAGGATACGTATGGACGTTTAGAGGAGAAGCTTGGGTAGAAGAAAAGTTAGTAGCAGAAGCAGTGTACACGGCTAAAATTTCTTCGCTTTCTTCTTACGCTGATTAGGAGTTCAAATTATTTTTTGGGTGCAGCTTATAAAAATTAGGAGTTCCGATGCATACTATTCTGGTAGTGGATGATGATAAAGAAATTTGTAAAACTTTAAAGGGGATTTTGGGAGATGAAGGGTTTAAAACCCACATCGCTCAGACACCAGATGAAGCGATGAAAAAATTAAAGAGTGAAAATATTCAGTTGATTTTACTGGATGTTTGGTTCGGTAAAGATTCTTGGGACGGAGTGAATCTTTTAGAGCAAATTAAACAGATTTCTCCTTTAATTCCTATTATTATGATCAGCGGTCATGGGACGTTAGAACTTGCTGTGAAAGCTATTAAGCGGGGGGCGTATGATTTTTTAGAAAAGCCTTTTGACTTGGATCGCCTGCTTTTAAGTGTTCGTCATGGACTGGAACATTCTCAGCTCCACATCCATAAAGTTATGGCTACCAATGAGGCAAAGTCTTGGCCTTTTCCCTTGGCATCTTCGTTGACAAGGCTTGCAGCAACAGATGCTCGAGTATTAATTTTAGGAGAAAACGGAACAGGAAAAACTTCTATTGTAAAGGAAATGGTGCAACTTTCTTCTAGGAAAGATAAATCTGTTTTAATTCTTGAGGCGCAAGAACTTAATACTCTAGGAAATGAAGAATTGTTGGGTATTGAACGTGATCGCGTTGTAGAGCGCGTTGGTCTATTTGAAAAAGCACAAGGAGGAACGATTATTCTCAGAAATGTAGATACGTTAAGCGATAAATTACAAAAAGTTTTATCGGAGCTCTGGGATTTAAATGGAGTGTATCGTGTTAATGGAAAAAATTTAGTTCCATTAAATGTTCGATTTTTAGCCACGGCTCAAGACACATTTTTATCCAAGGCAGGGCTTTTTTTTAAAGAATTTTTTGATCGTATTACGTTGAACTATTTTGTTCTTAAAGTTCTTCGAGAGCACAAGGAAGATATTAAGCTCTGGATAGAATATCTTATGTCTTTTTTTTCATTACGTTATCAAAAATTTCTTAAACCTTTAGATTCTGTGACATTGCGTGCTTTGCAACTGTATGAATGGCCCGGAAATATCACGCAACTTTCTAATGTTATTGAAAACGCTGTGATCGTTGCGACCAAGGATACTTTAATAGCAGAGAATTTTTCTTTACCCGTCATGATGCAATTTAATAATTCCATGCACCAAGATTTATTTTCTCTTTCATTGACAGATGCGCGGTGCATGTTTGAGCATTTTTATATTTCATACCGTCTTTCAGAAGAAAACGGAAACGTATCTATTGTTGCAAGAAAAATCGGTATGGAGCGTTCGGCTTTACACCGAAAAATTAAGCACTTAAACGAAAAACGCATTGAGATTAATCAAAAAAGTGGTTTTTTTTCTTCGACTTTGTAGATTTTATTTCGTAGAAGTAGAAAATGGGGGTGTTGTAGTTGGTAAGAGATACTGTTTATAAAATTCTTGCTCTGGGTTAGAAAATAAAATTAGAATAATAAGGACAAAAAACAAGTAAAGCTTTTCATTTGATGAACTATGTGGAGTGTTATATTTTTGGTAATGTATTATTATTTTTTAACCTATGAGCAGTTTTTTTTACACAATTATAATATAACACAATTATAATATAACTCATAAATCAAAACGCGTATATTAAAATGAAAAATCGTTATCTCCCTTTTTTTTTACTGGTCACGTTTGGAAGTCAAACGTTGTGTGCTGCATCTATCGAAGAGCGATTGGCTTTACTTTCAAAAGCCGGACTTGATGAAAAACAAAATCCTGAAACGAAAAAAATCCTTCCTTCTGGATCTGAAGTCCCGTTATTGAATAATCAGCCCAATGTAAACAATCTAGATTCACGGTATTTAGTAGCAGAAACTTTTGTTCAGGGCAATCAAGAAGATTCTGGATTGATGAAAAAGGGATTAGAGCGCATCACAAAAGGTGTAGAACATGTGGCAGATTATGCAAAAAATGAGCTTCTTCCTCAAGCAGGTGAAGTCGCTTTACAAGCCGGTGAGCATGCAAAAGAAATAGCTGGTAAGGCAGGAGAACAAGCAAAAGAAATTACGCATCAAATAACAGAGCAAGCAAAAGAAACGGGAAAACACTTAATGAGTTATTTTCTGCCAAAAATCAAGGAATTATTTGGAGTTGTGGGAAGAAAATTAATTTCTTGGTCGGGTAATGAAGAAATTTTATCTAAAGAAAAATCACTAGCTGGTGATTATAAAAATGAGATACAAGATCCAGGTTTAGACGTTTTGCATGAAGCAAGTGTTTCTTCTTCCCTTATATCATCAGATAGATTTGAGTCTCCTTCAGAGAGCCCTACTTCTGAAAAACCCGAGTCTCCTTCAGAGAGCCCTACTTCTGAAAAACCCGAGTCTCCTTCAGAGAGCCCTACTTCTGAAAAACCCGAGTCTCCTTCAGAGAGCTCAGCTTCTGAAAAACCCGAGTCTCCTTCAGAGAGCTCAGCTTCTAAAAATTCTTCTTCTCAAAAAGAATCTATAATCATCTAAAACCAAAAGGGCTGTTATTTGAAAAAGTAAATTCTAGAAAAAAACATTAATATCGGTATAGTAAAATGGACAAAAGATCTTGAAAGTAGTGAAAACAAAAGCAAACTTTGGAAATTATAGAAAAATTACTTAGTAGATATAACGAAATATTAAAAAGATATATATTCTGTAATAATGAATAGCAAAGAAGTAAAAAATGTAGTATATATTAACTAAGATATTTTTTCTAAAGATATAGCCAAAAAGATGATTTAAATAATGGGCGGTTGGGAGAGCAACAAGACTAATCCGATAAAGGTCTTTGCCCCAGGCGCTTTGGCGGTGATAAAAAAATAGTTAGTTAATAAAGAGATAACTCTAGATATTCAAGATTCTTCTGCATAATTTTTAAATAATCGGTAATAGTTAAGGATAAATTATTTTTTTGTAAAGTTAAATAAATTTAAGAATTATTAGAAGAAAATAATTAAACCTAATTTTTACCTACTTTCTTTATAGATTTTAATACTATAAAAAATTATATCAGTAATAAAAAAATGTAAAAATTCGAAGCCTTTAACTAAAAATATTTTTTGTTAAAATCAGTAAAGGAACTCTTTTAAAAGTCTCTAAAAAAGATTGTATGTAAATTTTGTGAATGTTTTGATTGCTTTAAAATCGGTTTTGTTCGAGGGGGAAAGCGGTACAAATGTAAAAAATGTGGAAAAAATTGCACGAGGTGTGCCCGAAAAAGACAAGCTCCAAGCCCTTGTTTTATTACGCAAGCGGTCTTTCAATGAACCGAATTGCGCAACTTTTGGTGTCAGCGCGAGCGCTGTTTTGAAGGGGGCGGGCACCTTATAATCAAGGCTATGCGCCCAAACAGAGTCATTCCCAGAAGAAAAGGTATTGTCAAGGAAGTCGATGAATTTTGGCATTATTTAAAAAAAGAAGCAAAAAATTT
>NZ_ARPM03000113.1 GCF_000388175.3 Holospora undulata HU1
TGACATCGTAAAGTTTTCCTAGTCTCTCTAACCATATATCAATACATCATTATAAAATTAAAACTTTATACTCATAATATCTATCTCAACCACTTTCAACACTTATGCCATGGTGGGGTGCACGCCATCACCAAACAGGAAGGGGGCATCCTCTGGCGGTGTTGTCATCACCGTTGAATAAAGGCTTTTTGCTTGGCTGGATCTGTCTTTTCGGGCCGTGCTGCTGGCTTTTTAAATGAAAAGAACTGCCTTAATCCTATCCTCTACGCATATGTTCTTTTCTTGCCTATGCTACGTTCGTAACGTAACACAATCTTCTTCTTTCAAAAAGTCTTTGCATAAGAAAAATTATTAAAATTGTAAACAATTTCATTCAGCAATGAGTATAGGTTATAGATTAGTTATAGATTAAATACTAGAAAAAACTTAATTTCTATTTTGTCTACGTACTTTAGGGATTTTTTTATGGAAATATACATAATTTTTTCTTTTATTATAATCGTAAAAACATCTTGACTTCGAAGTTAAATGAAACACTTTTTATTTATCTCTTAAATTTTTTGTGGCTTGTGCTTGTTCAGAAGTTCTCGAAGTTAAGGAAAAAAATTTTCTTCACAAGCTAACTGAGAATTTTCTCCAGAACACAAAATTCTAAGAGTATACAATAAAATTTTTACGTCTAGGGTATAGCTTTGGTGCTGAATATACTCAAGATCGTAAGAAAACTTTTGGCTCCAGCTAAGAAAATTTCTTCCCTTAATTTGAGCCAGCCCCGTAAGTCCTGGCCGTACGGAATGACGCTGTAAAGGAACTCGTTCATTAATAAATTCTGGAACCAGAGGTCTTGGTCCTACGAGACTCAGGTCTCCTCTTATAACATTCCATAAAGAAGGAACCTCATCCAAACTGTAAGAACGGATAAATGCTCCGTAACAAGAAATTTCCACCTCTTCAGGCTTCATCAAGACTCCAGAAGGATTTTTTTGACACATAGAACGAAACTTAATAATACAAAATTTTTTCTGATATCGCCCGATACGCTGCTGAACAAAGAAAATTGGAGATCCTAGAACAATCCAATTACATAACATCATTCCTAAAAAAAAGGGAGCGATGATAAGCAAAATTGTTCCGCTTACCGCGATATCTAATCCCCGTTTGCTATAAAAAAAAATATTTGCTCTATATCTTTTAGGGGATAAAATCGTAAAAAAACTTCCAAAAAAATACCAAACGATAACTTCAGCAAAAACAAATCCCCAAACCGGAGAACTGAAAAAAATAAAAAACCAAAACAAAAAAAGCTTTCGATTTTTTTTAAAAAACTTCTGTATTTTCATAAGATAAGAAGTTAAAAACTAAATAAAAAGAATACTCCAAACATTTTCTAAAGATAAAGGAAACTAAAAAAGTAAAATTTTTTAACAAACGGAGCGGATGATGGGAGTCGAACCCACGACCATCAGCTTGGAAGGCTGGAGCTCTACCACTGAGCTACATCCGCATGTTCTGGAGAGAGTAGGATTTAAACCTACGTAGACTTGTGTCGGCAGATTTACAGTCTGCTGCCTTTGATCGCTCGGCCATCTCTCCTTACGAACACTATATCTTATATTTCAGAGCACTGTCAATCCCTAAAACTTTGTTTCTTTTTACGTCGCTTTTTAACATTTTTATATTAAATAATTTACATTTTTTTCTAACAAAACATTATTTTTTGAAAAATATTGATTTGTTTGACTTTTTTATTAAAATGGAACTACATATAAAAAAGTTAAATTAAGACTGTGATCATACCTCATACACTTTTGGTACTTTTGTTTGCTTGGCTAGTAACCTTTGTGGTGTGCAAAAGTTTACGAATTAATCTAATTCTAGGATATTTAATCACTGGTATGATTCTTGGTCCCAGTGGAATGAACTATCTAGAAACGAGCAACTTTTTGCTTTATTTGGGGGAATTCGGAATAAGCCTTTTTTTGTTTACACTTGGTGTAGAAATTCCCTGGCATCGATTGATTGCGTTAAGACGATATATTTTTGGTGTAGGAGTAGCACAAGTTTTTTTGTGTGCCTTAGTTATTTCAGGAATTTTGTACATTCAACCTATTTTAAATACGCAAGATACGCTATTTTTAGGTTTGTTATCCCTAAGTTTAGCTTTTTCTTCCACGGCAGTCATTATCCAGATTCTTTCTGAGCGATTTGAACTTACCAGTACAGTAGGACGAGTATCTTTAGGTATTTTATTATTCCAAGATTTAGCAGTTATTGGAATGTTTGCTTATCTTGGGATTGATATGCAAAAAGCACCACTATGGATTAATCTTTTGAACTGGTGTGTCGGGGCTCTACTGTCAGGGCTTTGGGTTATTTTAGTGTCTTGGTTATGTAAGTACGTTATGAGACGGTACAATCAAAGAGATATCGGTCTTGCTTTCATATTTATCACGGTTTTAGCAGGAAGCTTTATTACTCACCATTTTGGACTATCTTCAGAACTTGGCGCATTTTTAACGGGAGTGAGTATTGCTAGTACATCTTGGCGTCATCACCTAAACGATGAATTACATCCGTTTCGTATTATCCTTTTTGCTTTTTTCTTTTTTATGGCAGGAATGCAAATAAATCTTAAAACTTGTTTAGAACAGGCACAATGGATTGCTTACGGTGTTACTTGGATGTTTTTAGCTAAGTTGTTTGTCATGTTATTTTTAAGTAGGATATGGAAATTTTCCTGGAATACCTCTTTACAGTTAGGAATATTGATTGCAGGAAGCAGTGAATTTTTATTTATTCTTATTACAAATCCTGCTTTTAAAAATTATTTTTCTCCTGTAACACAGCAGATTGGTTTTGGGATTACGTTTTGTTCTATGATGTTAACGCCAATTTTATTTTCAGTAACGCGGTATTTTTTAAAATTTCTGGAACATCGAGGAGTTTTTTCTCAAGAGCACAAAAAAAGAGACAAAGTAGATGTTATTTTAGCTGGCTTTGGCCATGTGGGACAAACCGTTGCCTTGGCTTTAGAGTTAAATTTTATTTCTTTTCTGGTGGTTGATTACGATATTGTGCGCTTAGAAAAAGCAAAAGCTTTGGGATATCCAATTTTGCATGGTGAAGCACGAAATGTAGAATTTTTAAAAAAAGCAGGTGTTGGAGAGGCAAAAATTTTATTGCTAACTTTTGGTCATTCTAGTACTTGTGTAGAATTAGTACGCAATATCCGCGCTAAATTTCCTCAGCTTTACATAGCAGTTCACGTGAGAAGTGCCCAGCAAGCTCAACATTTTCAAGGACTCAGTATATTTTTAGTTTATCCAGAAGCTTTGGAATCTGGGTTGCAAATGGCGGCAATTAGTTTGGAATGTTTAGGTTTTTCTAAAGAACATGCTGCATATATGGCAAAAACCACCCCAAAAACGTTATTTATGGAAAACATGGAGCGCCAAGATGATATTCAAGAAGATTAGCGCGCTAACCTGGAAAGACAGGCTACACCTAACTTTGGGATCTTTAGGATATTTAGCAACTTTGATATTTCCCCAATTGACGTTTACTTCATTAGTATCGGCGCTTGGAATTTTCCTTTTTTTTCATTCTTTTTCTTTTGAAAAAGGAGGGGGGGTATTCTTATTGTTTCTTGGAATATGGGCACTAGATGTTTTAGGGTATGGTACTTTGATTTTTCATGTGGGAAGAGTGGTAGGAATGATTATACCGATTCATAAATGTTTTAGTAAAGAATCTCTTTCAACAAAGATACTTTGGCTTGGATTTGCATTAGTGTTTCTTAGCTATATTGATGGGCTGTACATTCAAAATCCAGCTCCTTACTGGTTTTTAAAATCTTTAATTTTTCCGTTAAGTTTTAGTTTGTGCGTCTTGAATTGGCGAAAAATTTTGGCATGGTCTTTAAAAACCGGTTGTCATTTATTAAATTTTTTTTCTAAAAATGAAATTTTACTTCTATTTTTATTGAGTTTTTGTATTGTATTTTTTATAAATTTTTTAGAGATAGGGACATTTATTTTTGGGCTTAATGCCAAACATCGTATTATGTACCTAAGTATGGTAACAATGCCTTTTTTTTGGTGGTTAATTGACAACAATTATAAAAAAGACGCCTTTTGGATTTTTGGATTTTTAATTTTTCTCAATGGTTACTTCCAATGTCGTTTAGGAATTATAGCGATTTTTTTTGCTGTAGCATTAAGGCATTTGTTTTTATTTTATCCTAAAACAACCGTTTGGCTTTCTCAATGCATATGGAATATAGCTGCTGGAAGTGTAACTTTGATTTTTCAATGGATTATTCAGTTGAAAATTATAAAAAAAATTGCAACTTTGAATACAAGTTTTTATGAAAGATTGGTATTTTGGCGTCATTTTAATGAAACAAGCGATCAAGTTTTTTGGTTTGGAATGGGAATTGGAAAGTTTTTTCAAATTCTTCTTTCCGCCATATCTTATCAAAACATAGAAGGAGTAATAAACACTGTTCCTTGTCACACCCATTGCCTTTGGTTAGATTTGAAATTATGCTTTGGGTGTTCGGGAATAATCGTATCAAGCGTTTTGCTTGCGGCAATAGGAGTAAAAATTTTAGATGCTTATCTTCGCCCATTTTCCTCTGTGACTTTTGGCTTGTGCGTTTATCTACTCATTATTTATATTACTTTTTTCGGGATTTTTTCTCATTTTTTTGTACTAAGCTGGGTAGGGTTTTCTTGGATAGTTGGAAAGATTTTTTATTGTTCTACGTGGAACAAAAGTTTTAGAATAGAAAAATAATATGTGCTTAAAAAAAACAAAGGCTGGAAAATATATGAAAAAAACAAAAATTATTTGTGTTATGAACCAAAAAGGTGGGGTCGGAAAAACAACGACAGCAGTTAATTTGGCGACAGCTTTTGCTGCGGTGGAACACAAGGTGTTACTTGTCGATCTTGATCCTCAAGGAAATGCAACTACTGGTATTGGAAACTTAAATTTAAAATACACAGTATATGAAGCGTTACTTCACTTAAAGCCTTTCACTGAAGTTGTTTCAAAAACTTTTCTTCCTTGTTTAGATTTAGCAGGATCTAACAATGAGTTAGCTGGAGCAGAGATAGAATTAGTTCCATTTTTAGACAGAGAAAAATATTTAACAATTGCACTAGAAGAATTAAAAAACAAATATCAATACATCTTTATCGATTGTCCGCCGTCTTTAGGATTATTAACTCTAAACGCTTTAGTATCTTGTGATTTTGTACTAATTCCTTTGCAGTGTGAATTTTATGCATTAGACGGACTTAGTCGATTGTTAGCAAATATACAGACTATACGACAGACGTTTAATTCTTCTTTGAAAATTTTAGGAATTCTACTGACAATGTATGATAAACGCTGTTTGTTAAATCAACAAGTTGCTCAAAATGTACGAGATTATTTTAAAAATCTTGTTTTACCTGTTGAAATTCCAAGAAATATTAAAATAGCAGAAGCTTCCTCTCATGGGAAGCCTATAATTTTCTATGATTGTAAAAGCTTAGGAGCATTACGATATCTAGAACTCGCCAATTATTTACTAACGCTTTACAACTGGAATAACTAGTATTTGAACTTTGTTTTTAAAAAAAGTTACTTTTCTCCATAGAAAATAGTTCTTCTGAAAAAAAGTTTGCATCGAAATTTACCCAGTCTTCTATACCTTCCCCAACTCCCATTCCGTATATTGGCAGCTTAAAAGTTTGGGTTAAAGAAACTAACATCCCAGCTCTAGCGGTACCATCCATTTTATTAACAATCATTCCAGATAGCGGAAGGATTTTTTCAAAAGAAGAAACTTGGGTGGTCATATGCTGCCCTGTGGTTCCGTCTAATACCAGTAAAGTTTTTAAGGTATAGGAATTACTGCCGTAATATTTTGTAATAACGCGATGAATTTTTTTTAGCTCATCCATTAAGTCGCTACGATGAGGAAGTCTTCCAGCAGTATCAATTAGAATAACATCATTATTGTTGCGTTGAGCATCTTGTAATCCTTGATAAACTAAACTTCCAGGATCTTTAGAGCGCCCTGCTTTTGTATTAAAAAAATCAGATTCAGTGCTTAATGTTTCTATTTTTGTGATTTCTGCTTTAGCACGCTGAGCCCAAATTTCTAATTGACGTTGAGCACCAGCCCTAAACGTATCGGCAGCGATACATCGAACCCTTTTATGACGCCAACGATGTGCTAATTTTCCTAAAATTGTGGTTTTTCCAGCTCCATTAACACCTAAAAACACGACAATCCATGGATTAGATGCGCAAGAGCGCTCTGCATCTAAGTGCGCTTCGTAAGGTTTAAGCAATCCCGAAAGATGCTCTTTTAGTAAATGAACAGCGTTGGTCCAATTCGTGGGGCGTTGTTGAATAACATAATTTGCTAATGCTGTGGAAGCGTCCATGCCAAAATCTGCTTCCAGTAACAAATCTTCTAAATCTTCTTTATGAGAAACAGGAGCGCCAAACCAGGTTTGAATTTTTTCAGATAATCCTTGAGCGCCATTGTATAACTTTTCTTTGATTTTTTTCCACATACTCGTTTCCTTTTTATATTTTTTAATTCTCTTTTGCTTGAGATTCAAAAAAACTACCACTTTTTTTTATATACTCTGAAAATTTTATGTATTGATCGGTTGTTAGAGCTTCAGGGCGATCCTGCATAGAAGCGCCTACACTGGTTAGCCCATCTTTTACTAACTGTTCTGGAAAAATTTTTGTAAAATTAATCAGAGAATTTTTAAGAATTTTTCTGCGTTGAGAAAAACAATGCTTCAAAACAAACTCTAAAATATCAAAATCTACTTTTCTAGTGTTTCTTCTAAGATGTATTACGTAAGACCAAACTTTTGGAGATGGAACAAAACATTCAGGACCTAACTCTAGCACTAATTGGCTTTGAGCTACGCTTTGCATCATAACAGAAAGACGTCCGTAAGCTTTTGTAAAAGGAACAGCCATTACGCGCGCTCCCACTTCTTTTTGTACCATAAACACTGCTTCTGGAAAATGTTCACTGTATCGTAGCCATCTTAACATAATTGGAAGACTAATATTATAAGGTAAATTCCCTACCAAAATTCCTTTTGGACATTCATACCATTCTTGTTTTAATGTATCTCCCCAAAGTATATGCAAAGCAGGGATATACCGTTCAAGAGTTTGAGAAAATCGTTGATCTTTTTCCATAACACAATACTGAGAAAACAAAGGATGTAAATAATCAGTAAGCGCACCTAATCCAGGACCAATTTCTGTAATAGCATTCAGTTTGCTTCGAGATTGAATTTCTTCTATTCTTTTTGTAATGGTGACCAACATTTCAGAATTTTTTAAAAAATGCTGTCCCCATCGTTTTAATGCTTTAATTTTCACTGTCATACAAAAGTATTTAATTTACATAAATACAATGTATCACGCTTTGTGTAAGTGGGCTAGGCAAAACTCATCGTAAAATAAAACGCAATTTAAAACAATCTATTGAACGAGAGAATTGTTAGAAAATAAATCTATTTAAATTAACACAATACAAATGTACATAAACTTATTGAATTTATTTTTAGAAACGTAGTTATAGGGAAATGAGTTTTGTTAAAATCTTCTTTTTTTTCCTAAGCTTAGTTCCCCTATCGCAAGTTTCAATTTTTTGGAAAAACGCAGACCTTTTCTCTGGATCGGATGATTGAGAGTTTTTTTATATGTCACTCCTAAACTTGTTTTGCACATCTGATACCAGAAGCGCTGACTCCTAAACTCTTAGCTCTTTCATAGCTAAACTATCTGGAAATTCTTCTATATCTATTCTCAATTTCTCTTTGTCTAATTTTGTCCAAGATTTATTCCTTTTGTTCACTCCTTCGAGAGTTTTATTCCATCTCACTACTGATGATTTGAGGCTTTTAACCAAAGGGAGCATGGTTAATTTTCAAAGTTTTATTAACATGAAGTACCGCAAAAATACGCAGTGTTACCTCTAGCATTTCAAGTGATCGTGTGTTTGCAAGGGGGGCAAAATCTTGCAAACCAAAGGTGGTGTGGAGCGTTGTTTTGTTCAATGGAAAACGGTTTGTCTTTTCCCTGAAAGGGGTGGGGACTTGGAATAATTTTATTAAAACCTGCCCAATGATCTGCGCAATAAAA
>NZ_ARPM03000112.1 GCF_000388175.3 Holospora undulata HU1
ATAGGTTATAGTGATGAAAGTAGTTTTGCTCATGATATGCCAAGAATGCATGGGTGCTCTGATAAAGGCAAGCGGTGTTATGGAGCTCATTACTGGGGGGGAACAAACGCTATAGGCGCTTTAATTGGCAAATCTATAATTGCAATTGGTTTGATATCTGGCTTACAAAGGGGGTTACATCTTGGGGGCAGCAGATTTTATTACCAAACCTTCCAAAAGAAAGCGGTAGTGTTATGGATAACGCCAATTTCCATAAAGGGAAAGCTATGCAAAATATACCATAGTTTGCTTTATTCCTCATTATTCTCCAGATCTTAATCTTATTGAGAAAAAGTGGGCCTAAGCAAAACATATAAGAAGAACAGTACCTTGTTCAATTGATCTCTTATTTCAATTGCATCTCTCGTAATCTTTTTACACTGATTTAGCTATACGTGCCAAAATCTCTACGGTCTTCTTCAACATGTTTTGAACAAACTCTTCGAACGTTTTACGATAACTTTTACGAGAACCAGCATCTGGGCATGCGCCTTTAAGCGATGGATATTTTACACCTGCCTTCATCAAATACCTTGCATCCCGCAATAGTGTGAACCTTTGCATGAAAAATATGTCCTAAAGATCCGTGACATTATGGGGTTTTAGCTCTTTGACCTTTTTTCCCCCATCAATCCCTTGATTTACATCTTGGGCCGTTGTTTTTGCACTTTGTAAGTCAATTAGACTGCAGGTCGGATTGTCTCGCCCATTGTTTATCCGGCTTTTTTCCACAAGATTCCTTATCATTTTTTCCAAAATTCCGCTTTGTCTTTCTTGCATGTAAAACCTGTATACTCTTTTCCATGGAAGAATGTTTTTGCGGCCAAAGCGTCACTGATAGTCCGTCTTTATAAGATAAAACACCCCGTTAGCAAGCGCTTTCTTGCGTTTTTTACCATAATCCCCTGTATCAAAATGAGATTTTATTAAATCTCCATTGTGTGTCACTCAAATCCTCTCGGGTAGGGCATGTCATTTACCTTCTAACCAAGCTTTTTATCAGATTGTGAAGACAGGTTCTGAGAAATAAAAGAGCTTAATTTTTATCCTTCCCTAAACACACCTTTTCAACTTTTGCTTTCTGGGCTAGGAACCCCAGTAGAAGTAGAATGCTCGAAACGATAGGATCGTTCAGAAAAATGTGTTTTTCTTAGATGATGCGCCGCCTGCATTGCCTCTGAAAAACCAGTCATAATCAGCTTAAGTTTTTCAGGATACGTTACACAATCTCCTGCGGCATAGATCCCTGAAACAGAAGTTTGTCCTGTTGAAGGACAAGTTACTATCATTCCGGAATTTAGTTGAATCCCCCATGTTTCAAAAGGACTTTTTTGGATTTCAAGACCAAAACAAGGTATAAAAAAATCGCAATCCACCCACTGTGTCTGATCAAAAGCGTGTTGTAAATGGATTTTTTGAAGCTTTCCATTATTTCCTTCTAATCCGATCACCTGACAAGGAGCAAAAAGTTTAATTTTTCCTTCAGATATATAAGAGTCAAGGCGCGCTAAAGACGCTTCTTGTGCGCGAAATTTGTTCCTTCTGTGAACCAGAAAAACTTGCGCCCCTTTTTGACTCAATAACAAACTCCAATCTACTGCTGAATCTCCCCCGCCTGCGATAACAACTCGTTTTCCAGAAAAACGATCCGGGTGATCTACGCAATACAATACATTTTGATGTTCAAAATTTTCAATAAAAGGGATTGCGGGACGTTTGGGAGTAAACGCTCCAGCCCCTGTGCATATTAAAATTACGCGCCCTTTTATTTTTTCGCAAGACGTTGTCACGCTCCACCCCTTTTCCAAATCTTTTTCTAAGGTGCTTATTGGTGTTTGCAAAAAAATTCCCGGATTAAAAGGGGCCATCTGCTTTATTAATCGATCTATAAGCTCCCCGGCTAACAAAGAAGGATGTCCTGGAATGTCGTAAATAGGTTTTTTGGCGTATAGTGCAGAACACTGGCCTCCAAGAGCAGAAAGCGCATCAAAAAGCCCAACACGAAGCCCCACCATGCCACACGCAAACACTGAAAACAGCCCAACGGGTCCTGCTCCGATAATAATTACATCGTAATGAAACGGTTTCATTTGATTGTCAAAATAATTATTTTCTCTAAGACTACTCTTTTTTAGGTTTAAAGGCTATTGCTTTCTCTCTTAATTTTTAACGCTTAACAGCATTCATACACTCATGCTGAATGAAATTGTTTAAAAGTTTAATTTTATGTGTTAATAATTTTTCTTGTGCAAAGATTTCTGACAGAAGGAGATCGTGTTGCGTTAAGAACGCAGCATCGGCAAGAAAAGAACCGACGCGTAGAAGATAGGATTAAGGCAGTTTTGTTATCCGAAAAAGGGTAGAGCTCGTCAAATTGCTAAGGCTCTTTTGATTGACGATCAGTCAAGGAGTATAAGTTAATGGTGTAAAGCGGGGGCTCTGTAAGCAAGCTGAATATTTTACAAACAGTAAAACTTATCGCACATTTGGAAAGCCACGATGTATATGAAAGTAAGCGATACCTGCGCTTATGTTCTTGAGGCATTGCGTAGACGATTCAAGGCAAGACGTCGTGGCTGCACGCCCATAATTTTTCATTTAAAAAGCCAGAAGCACGGCCCGAAAATACAGATCCAGCCAAGAAGGAACTTTATTCATTATTACGAGACGGTGAGCGACAACACTGCCGGACCATCCTGTTTGGTGATGGCTCGGCCACCATGGCAACGAAAATCACTTGTCAGGCACCCCCATGACACGCATGAGCCTGATTGGAGTCTTGGATTTGACATGTGATGTTCCTTAAAAACCTTGAAGACGTTTTTTGATCAGCTGAAAGACGCTTATCCAAAGGCGCCGTTCTACCTGATCCTGGATCAAGGCGGAAAAAGAAAAGGGGATTGAGGTGCATTATTTGCCCTCCCTTGCCCCAACCTGACCCCCATCGAAGAAGAATATGTGCGCAATAATCGATTGTTCTTCTCTGCCAAAGAGTTTTGCAAGAGTATTTTTCATTTTTTTGACCAAACCTGGGACAACATCTCCATGGATCTTGTCGACCGCATCAATGACTACTTTCAACGCATCAGTCCAACACTTTCAGTTTGATTTGGCATATACAATATTTGGATACGCTATATATTTATTTTATTGATTCTTGATACCGAGTTCGCTTTACTCTACTTGACTTTATTTTACTTTTCTTGGCTTGCTTCCACGTACGAAAAGTCTTTTTTTTATAGCTATAGCCTAATCTTTTTAACCAGTAACCGATTGTACCCCAAAATTCTTGAGAAGCTTTTTTCAAGGTCATATCTTTTTTTTCTGAGCCACCACGTCTTTTAAGAAAATACTTGCCTTCTTGTCTGTATTTTCTATGCCAATTTTTTATGCCACTTGCCTATAGATGATACACTTATTTTAAATAGTTGCGATGCTTCAATATACCCGTTCCCCTCATCTAAATATTTTATTACTCTATGTCTTAAATCGTTGCTGGAGCTCTTTGTCATTTTCCTTTCATTGTAACAAAAATTACACCTAATTCAACCTAAATTACTATATAATTCATCATAGTTATACAAAAAATTCTAATTTTTTGGCTGCATAGGGCGAAGTTACTAAAAATTATACGGGAGGCATAAAAGAATTTTCGGACTGGATAAAACAAGAAATATCTAACCTAGTGTACGATTATGAGAGCAACTCAAAAAATATGGTGTTGTGTTGCGCAGAAACAGAGGAAAAAGATTAATCTGTAGATTTAACCTTAGAGTTGGCTAAATAACGATTTCTGAAAAAATCTGTTTTTGATATACTATTGCTATTACAATACAACACTATTTCCTTCCTTTATCGCCCCCCCTCGTGTTTTTTTTAACATAACATATTCAAAAATTACAGTAACAGATACGATTAATTCCTAAAAAACAGAAGGATCTTACGGAAAAACTCATAAAATTTGGTAGTTCTTCTTTATAAAAAATTCAAAAATAAAACTATTTGTTCGATTCTTGAGATTCATCAAGCTTTGAAACACTCTGCGAAGAGATTTTCCCCAAAGAATCGCTTAGAACTGCACGAACTTCCCTACTATTTCTAGCATCAGAAACCTCTTGTCTATCTGTTCTAAGAACTAGCTCCTCAGCATTTTCATTAATTTCGGTATCTATTATCTCCAATCTTGGAGATCCTTGAGAAAGATTAGCTTCAAAATTACGACATTGAAAAGGTACGCTCCCAGAATAACTATTTTCAGTATAAAGCTTTATAAGACCATCTATATTTCTATATATTGGTTCTGAAAACAACATTATGTTTCGATCAATACAACTCACTGAAAAACCTTTGCTTTTGTAGACGTCAGCAAAAAGCTCACGATTCTTTTCCAAGTCTAACTTCAAAAAATTAGAAAAATCAAAGTTACCAAATGTACCTATTCTTAGGCTTCCTTCCTGGTTTTCTTGATCAAAAGAATCAGAATTCACTTCTGAATCCTTCCGAGAACCAGATACACTCTCTTCATCAGAGCTTTGTTGAGAACCAGATACACTTTCTTCATCAGAGCTTTGTTGAGAACCAGATACACTTTCTTCATCAGAGCTTTGTTGAGAACCAGATACACTTTCTTCATCGGAACTCATTTCTGAATCTTGCTGAAAATTAGACGATTCACCATGAAAATTTTTAGCAGTGCTTTCGAAAAAAAAGCCACTCAAAACATTTACT
>NZ_ARPM03000111.1 GCF_000388175.3 Holospora undulata HU1
TGACGCGTTCAAGCTTGGATTTTATTGAAGGTGGAGCGTTCATCTTGTGGATCAGCGCAGGATGCTGAACCTTTCGCTGATCGATAAGTACGAAGGTTTTAAAAGTCTCTGCGCGGGATGAGAGGTTAATTTGCATTAAACATTGTTGTTTATTTTTAATAAAATAGCCTCTCTTTCGGATCTTTTTAAGACCCTTCAAAAAAGTGAGGGGGAGTATGCTCAATAATAGATTTTATTTAATAATTAATATTTATCTGATTTTTTATTATTAAAAATATTAAATAAATGTTTTAGTTTGACTTGATTTAGTTATTCAGCTTCTAATAAAAATCGTTTTAATTTTTTTAGTTTCCAGTAAACATCATCTTAATCAAAAGAACATTCACTATTCTCAAGTGTTTTTTTTAGTGCTACAATTAAAAAGTTTGTGCGATAAAAATAAACAAATGAGAAAAAACTTAGACTTAGGAACTTTTCTACAAAAACCTTTTCCCCTGATGTGTATAGCCGGAGCTACTGCCACTGGAAAAAGTGGACTAGCTCTTGAAATAGCAAAAAAATATAACGGAGTCATTATCAATGCAGACAGCCAGCAAGTATACCAGGGGCTTCCATTGTTAACTGCTCAACCTTCTTTAAACGAGCAAAGAGAAATTTCTCACAAACTCTACCAGTACGTTCCTAATAAAGAACCGAAACGGGATGTAAAACAATGGATCCAAGATGCCATAAAAGAAATTCATGAATGCCACGATGCAGGATATCTTCCCATATTAGTGGGAGGATCAGGATTTTACTTTCAAGCTCTAGAACAAGGTCTAAGTCCTTTTCCACCAATAGAACCCCTAGATGAATCGGAATTATTAAAAAAATATCCAAATTATTCGCTTTATGAAATATTAGACTACGTAGACTCGATTTCCGCAAAAAAAATAATGAAGCAAGATAAACAAAGAATTTTAAGAGCATTGCGTGTTTATTTTTCTACAAAAATTCCTTTATCTTATTGGCAAAAAAGCCCGAAGACACGTCCCCTTTCTTATTGCTGTTGGTATAAAATTTATATTTTCGGTGAAAAATTTCTACTACAGAAACGAATTCGAGAACGATTTGATCAAGCATGTCGCAACGGACTACTTCAAGAGGTTTTTGAGTTTTCTCTTACTCCAGATTCTCCCTTAAGTCGCGCAATTGGAATAAAGATATTAAAATCCTGGGAAAGAGGAGAATTCTCATGGAAAGAAACGCAAGAAAAATTTTTAACGGAAACTTGGCAATATGCAAAACGTCAAAAAACCTGGTTCCAGCATCGTTTTATTCCAGACAAAAAGATAATATTAGAATAAAACTAAGAGCATATAAAATTGAATAGGTAAGGATAAAAAAATATTTATTTATTTATAAAAAATTCAAGAAAAATATAAGAAGATCCAAGACAAAAAAAGCTGTAGAATATAAAAAAAATGAAAAAAATAAACATAAAAAAAATATAAGAAAAAAGATGCTTAAAGACTGGCAACGACCTACTTTTTCACGCCTTAAGACGAAATATCATCAGCGCTAAGCGTCTTAACGGTCGAGTTCGAAATGGGATCGTGTGTTTTCCGCTTGCTCTAGTCACCAGTCCATAAACACCTATGGGTAACAAAATCTAACATGAATGTAAATCAAGCCAATGGGACGATTAGTACTGATTAGCTAAAAAGGTTACCCTTCTTACACATTCAGCCTATCAACGTGGTAGTCTACCACAGTCCTCATAGAGAAAATTAGTTTTGAGGTTAGTTTCCCGCTTAGATGCTTTCAGCGGTTATCTAGTCCGTACATAGCTACCCAGCACTGCTTTTGGCAAAACAACTGGTACACCAGAGGTACGTCCATCCCGGTCCTCTCGTACTAGGGAAAGATCCTCTCAATTTTCTAACACCCACGGCAGATAGGGACCGAACTGTCTCACGACGTTCTGAACCCAGCTCACGTACCGCTTTAATTGGCGAACAGCCAAACCCTTGGGACCTTCTACAGCCCCAGGATGCGATGAGCCGACATCGAGGTGCCAAACCCCCCCGTCGATAAGAACTCTTGGGAGGGATAAGCCTGTTATCCCCGGCGTACCTTTTATCCGTTGATCGATGACCCTTCCATGAGGGATCACCGGGTCACTATGACCGACTTTCGTCTCTGTTCGACTTGTATGTCTTACAGTCAGGCAAGCTTGTGCCATTGCACGCTACAGCTGATTTCTGTCCAGCCTGAGCTTACCATCGCGCGCCTCCGTTACAATTTAGGAGGCGACTGCCCCAGTCAAACTACCCACCATGCATGGTCCTGGCGCTGGATGACAGCGCTCAGTTAGATACCAAATAGATTCAGGGTGGTATTTCAAGGTTGGCTCCACATCAGCTAGCGCCAATGCTTCAAAGCCTCCCACCTATTCTACACAAAATCTACCTTGTACCAATGCAAAGCTATAGTAAAGGTGCACGGGGTCTTTCCGTCTAACCGCGGGTACTCCGCATCTTCACGGAGAATTCAATTTCACTGAGTTGATGTTGGAGACAGTGGAGAAGTCGTTACGCCATTCATGCAGGTCGGAACTTACCCGACAAGGAATTTCGCTACCTTAGGACCGTTAGATTTACGGCCGCCGTTTACTGGGGCTTCAATTCAGTGCTTGCACACCTCCTCTTAACCTTCCAGCACCGGGCAGGCGTCAGACCCTATACATCGAATTTCTTCTTCGCAGAGCCCTGTGTTTTAGTTAAACAGTCGCTACTCCCTCTTATGTGCCACCTTAATAGGGTTTCCCCCATCAAGGCACTCCTTATCCCGAAGTTACGGAGTCAATTTGCCGAGTTCCTTCAACATCATTCTCTCAAGCGCCTTAGTATACTCTACTTGTCCACCAGTGTCGGTTTGGGGTACGGTCTATTGCTGGGATTATTTCCTGGAAGAAAAAACATAGCTAGCTCAATCCATTTAGAACTAACATCATTTTTCCTTCGTCATCTCCAGCTGGCTCAGGAATTTTAACCTGATTCCCATCGACTACGACTTTCGTCCTCGCCTTAGGGGCCGGCTAACCCTGCGTGGATTACCCTTGCGCAGGAACCCTTGGACTTTCGGCGGAAGTGTTTTTAACACTTCTTTACGTTACTCATGTCAGCATTCTCACTTCTGATATCTCCAAAAGACTTCACAATCTTTCTTCAACGACTTACAGAACGCTCCGCTACCGCTTTTCTTTCGAAAAGCCCACATCTTCGGTGCATCACTTTAGCCCCGTTACATTCTCGGCGCAGATCGACTTAATTAGACTAGTGAGCTATTACGCTTTCTTTAAAGGATGGCTGCTTCTAAGCCAACCTCCTAGCTGTCTTGGTCAATCCACCTCCTTACCCACTGAGTGATGACTTAGGGACCTTAGATGGTGGTTAGGGTTGTTTCCCTTTCGACGACGGACGTTATCGCCCGCCGTCTGTCTGCTGTACTTAGCTTTTTGGTATTCGGAGTTTGGTTGGGTTTAGTAAGAATCGCTTCCCCTTAGCCCATTCAGTGCTCTACCCCCAAAAAGAAACATACAACGCTCTACCTAAATAGATTTCGCGGAGAACCAGCTATTTCCAGGTTTGATTGGCCTTTCACCCCTAACCACAAATCATCCACAACTTTTGCAACAGCATATGGTTCGGCCCTCCAGCACGCATTACCGCACCTTCAGCCTGTTCATGGCTAGATCACCTGGTTTCGGGTCTTATTCGTGAAACTATACGCCCTATTAAGACTCGCTTTCGCTTCGCCTACATCTAACGACTTAAGCTCGCTTCACAAACAAACTCGCTGACCCATGATACAAGAGGTACGCCGTCACAGCCTATTCGCTGCTCCGACTGCATTGTAAGCATTCAGTTTCAGATACTATTTCACCTCCCTTATCGGGATACTTTTCACCTTTCCCTCACGGTACTTGTTCACTATCGGTCACTGAGGAGTACTTAGGCTTGGAGGATGGTCCCCCCATGTTCAAACAGGATTTCACGTGTCCCGCCCTACTCTTGTCACTTCTAATCGGTTACCTATACGGGGCTATCACCCTTTTTTGCTTCCTTTTCCAAAAGAATTCTAGTTCCAATTAAAAATGCACTGGCCTGGTCCGATTTCGCTCGCCACTACTTTCGGAGTCTCGGTTGATTTCTTTTCCTCCAGCTACTTAGATGTTTCAGTTCGCTGGGTTCGCTTCTTAAGTCCTATGAATTCAGACTAAGATACCGCTATTGCGGTAGGTTTCCCTATTCGGATATCCGCGGATCAATGGATATTGACTCCTCCCCGCAGCTTTTCGCAGTCTTTCACGTCCTTCATCGCCTCTCAATGCCAAGGCATCCACTAAATGCTCTTATAACGCTTGATTTACACTCATGTTAAATTTTTAAACTTTTATCTAATTTTTACAATATTAGACAATTGAATTTTTTATTACCCATTCTTATACACTTATCAAAGATTATCTTCTTGGACCCAAAAAGGTGGAGATGATCGGAGTCGAACCGATGGCCTCATGCTTGCAAAGCACGCGCTCTGACCAGCTGAGCTACACCCCCATTACGAAAGTGGGCCAGGTAGGACTTGAACCTACGACCTCACGCTTATCAAGCGTGCGCTCTGACCAGCTGAGCTACTAGCCCGGTACCTTTTGATCTCAGAGAGATAAACAGTCAACACGCGTTACCCCAGTTCCTATCGTTGCAGTACTTTTCTTCCTGCCTCATAGAAAGGAGGTGATCCAGCCGCAGGTTCCCCTACGGCTACCTTGTTACGACTTAACCCCAGTCATCAACCCCACCATAGTCAGCTGCCTCCTTTCGGTTAGCTCACTGGTTTCAGGTAGAATCAACTCCCATGGCTTGACGGGCGGTGTGTACAAGGCCCGTGAACGTATTCACCGTGGCGTGCTGATCCACGATTACTAGCGATTCCAACTTCATGTTCTCGAGTTGCAGAGAACAATCCGAACTGAGATGACGTTTTAGGATTTGCTCAGGGTCTCCCCGTTGCTTCCCTTTGTCGCCACCATTGTAGCACGTGTGTAGCCCAGCCCATAAGGGCCATGAGGACCTGACGTCATCCTCTCCTTCCTCCGATTTATCACCGGCAGTCTCCTTATAGTCCTCAGCATTACCTGTTAGCAAATAAGGACAAGGGTTGCGCTCGTTGCGGGACTTAACCCAATATCTCACGACACGAGCTGACGACAGCCATGCAGCACCTGTGTGGAGTCCGGCCGAACCGAAGATTCTATCTCTAGAATCGGTGACTCCCATGTCAAGAGCTGGTAAGGTTCTTCGCGTGTTGACGAATTAAACCACATGCTCCACCGCTTGTGCGGGCCCCCGTCAATTCCTTTAAGTTTTAATCTTGCGATCGTAGTCCTCAGGCGGAGTGCTTAATGCGTTAGCTGCGACACCAACTTATAAAGCTGACGTCTAGCACTCATCGTTTAGGGCGTGGACTACCAGGGTATCTAATCCTGTTTGCTCCCCACGCTTTCGTGCCTCAGTGTCAGTTACGGACCAGAAAGTCGCTTTCGCCTCTGATGTTCCTCCTAATATCTACGAATTTCACCTCTACACTAGGAATTCCACTTTCCTCTACCGCACTCTAGTCTTCCAGTTTGAAACGCACCCCCCAGGTTAAGCCCGGGTATTTAACATCTCACTTAAAAAACCACCTACGCACCCTTTACGCCCAGTTATTCCGAACAACGCTAGCCCCCTCTGTATTACCGCGGCTGCTGGCACAGAGTTAGCCGGGGCTTTTTCTCTCGTTACCGTCATCATCTTCACGAGTAAAAGAATTTTACGACCCGAAGGCCTTCTTCATTCACGCGGCATTGCTGGATCAGGGTTTCCCCCATTGTCCAATATTCCTCACTGCTGCCTCCCGTAGGAGTCTGGGCCGTATCTCAATCCCAGTGTGGCTGATCATCCTCTCAGACCAGCTACAGATCGTAGGCTTGGTAGGCCTTTACCCCACCAACTACCTAATCTGACGCGGGCTCATCTTTTGGCGATAAATCTTTTCTTATTTCTAAGTATATGCGGTATTAGCCAAGGTTTCCCTCGGTTGTCCCCCTCCAAAAGGCAGATTCCCACGCGTTACTCACCCGTTTGCCACTAGAGACATTGCTGCCTCTCGTTTGACTTGCATGTGTTAAGCATGCCGCCAGCGTTCGTTCTGAGCCAGGATCAAACTCTCATGTTTTGCTTTATGCTAAACTCTTCAGCTTAGCACCCTAGCTACTCTACTTTTTATTCTAATTAACGGGATAAACGTGTTGACTGTTTATCTCTCTTTTTCTTTACTTCCTCAAAGATCTGTTCTTATCCTACCCTCCTTCCTTCCTACTGTCAACACCCCTTTTCTTTTTTTTTTTGCCTCATCTTCTTTTTCTTTTTTACCCCCCCCTCCTTTCACACTCTATTCTCCCTTCTTTTCAAATTACACCCCTTTTCTTACAATCTCTTGACTGTAAAATTCAAATAATCCCCTAATAAAAAAAATTTAATTCAGATATATCCACTCCCATCCCCTGTCTATCAATTCTTTAACCGCTTTGGAATATTCAATGAATGCTGTTTTTTATTAGAACGCTTTGGAAACCTTAGCTCCCACAATACAAAACGGAAAATTGTAGTCAGGAAAGAGCGTTTCTGGAAAGAGTGTTTCTGGAAAGAGTGTTTCTGGAAAGAGTGTTTCTATTGGTACATTGACTTTTTTCTTCAAACCTTGCCTAGACCCACTTATGTTTAATAGAGTTAATGATCTACGAAGGTAAATAAATAAGTTTGTATCTAGCCTTTTCCAGAACTTCTTTCTTCTCCCCCCCCCCCATCATGAGCGCAAAAACCAAAAAGCCTCTTTAGGGAAATTCTTGAAGCCTTGGCTTGTCATGAGAAAATCTTCTTTCATCGATCAAATGGTAGAACAGCCTTAACTCTCCTATACTCTTAACTTTTTTCGAAAATTCAGATCTCTTTGCTGTACCTGCTTTGAGATAACCTCCTAAGCACTTACTTGCTTCCACTTGCACTGATATTCAGGCGTTTTGCCTGCTCAGTAGAAATCTGGAAAGCCCCTAATATCTTTTAGAAGGTTTCCCCACCTTACAAAACTTCTGAAAATGTAAGCTTTTCTGAGGCTTTATTGAATAGAAACTTATTAAGCGTAAATCTATAGCAATAGATTATAAATTAAATCTCTAGGAACAACTTAACTAATTATCTTTTGTGTTGTGTAAGCTATTACATTTTCACACTTCCCTTTTTAAGAATTTCATTAATAGACTTCTTCGTAAACTAGAATGTATTTTAAACAGGATTTATTTATGTTTAGTTCATAACTCTTATGGTGCAATCTATAAAGAACTCAAGGAGACAAATTTACGGGAAATAATTATTGCATGCGAATGCCAAGACACAGCCAAGAATCAGAAAAGAACTACAAGAATCTAAAGAGAGCGCCCCAACGCTTGCAAAACGCCATACCCTAAACGTCAAGACGGTTCTAAAATGGAAGAAGACATTAAGCGTTGAGGTATAAGCGCTCG
>NZ_ARPM03000110.1 GCF_000388175.3 Holospora undulata HU1
ATCACTCCAAACATTTAAACGACTTTTTGAGCGATTAAAAAAATAGAAAATTTTACTTTATTGCAAAGATCATTGGGCAGGTTTTAATAAAATTATTCCAAGCACCGACCTCTTTCAGGGAAAAGATAAAACCTTTTCCATTGAACAAAATAATAACGCTAGACCATGCCATTGGTTTGCAAGATTTCGTTCCCCCCCCTTGCAAACACGCGATCACTTGAAATGCTAGAGGGAACACTGCTTATTTTTTCGGCACTTCACGTTAATAAAACATTGAAAATTAACATGCTATCTTTGGTTGAAGGTATCTTTTTTATAAACTTTTAACAGTAATGGCTTATAGAAAAAAGTATAATTACGTAATTTTAATTTTTTCTATAGTTAAATATCTATCCATGTCATACATTTATGTGCCGTAGTTAATACGCACCGCCCCCCTTTCACATCTATATTTTTTGTGCTATACATACGAACGTGGAGTTTAGATGCTTAGTATTGTCGTTTTTTTTAGGGTTTTACGTGATGATACATAGTAGGTTTTTGTGTAACAAAGGGAGTATCAAGTTATGAAAAAAAATTTTCCAAATATTTTGTATTTTGCGTTGAGTTTAGGCATTATCGTTCCTTCTCAGGGATGGTCCGGCCCAGAGCAAGCTGACGCATCTGCTCAGCCGTTAGCTTCTCCTGCGCCTGAACAACCTAGTCAGCAAGCTATTACAACACAAGATCCAGCGGCTGCTGCTCCGTTAACAGAAGCAGCACCTGCTCCAGAACAAGATAAATCTACTGCTACCCCCGGTTTAGATCCAGCAAATCCAGAAGCTGGATCTTCGAAGGGAGCGGAAAATGAGCAAGAAGCAGCAACGGGGGAAGGAAAGTCTGAAGACAAAAAAGGATCAGAAAAAAAGAAAAAAAAGACACGGAAAAAGAGAAAAGGTAGAGGAAAGTCTCACGGAAAACTTAGTACTGCTCATCATTATCCTCCAGAAAATGTTATTAACAACTTAAATGCCCGAAATAATGTAGATCCAGCTCCTTCAGTATGTGGTTCAAAAGTTGATAACTTTGAGGACTCTTCTGTAAAAAATCCTTAGTCTTTAATTTTTTCAGCAAAAGTAAGTTCCTTAAAAGCTGGTATAAAAAATATCAGCTTTTGTGTGGAAAAAAGAATTAATACGAGCTCTGTGGAGTATTAGTTATTGTGTTTTTTTAGTTTGTAGAGCAAAGCCTGAAAGAACGTGTAGATGGTATTCTTTTATCAAAAATTTTTTCTATAGAGCTGATCATTTTTTATTTTTTTAGTAGTATAAATAAAGAGAAGATATAAGTTTCATTTAATTTGCTCCAATAATTCGGACGTTTTGGATTTTCTGTTTCAATTAAGTCAAAAATTGTATTGTCTTGACTTAATTTAGCTCACAAAAACATCTTCTGAGCGCTTAGCATCGAAAGAAATTTTATCGTTTAGACGGAATTATCATGAAATTTTAGCCAAAAAAATATTGCTCTACGTATCTGCAGTATCGATGGTACGTCTAAGAGTACATAGATGCTTATTTGTTGCACACTTGATTTTTCTATTTCTTTTTGAGGGAATTACGCATCGTTCCTTGACTTGCTCTGCTCATTAATAATGTGGTTTGTATCGTACGCTTTGTCAGCGATTAAATGCTCTACTGCTACTTCGTGGATTAGTGCATCAGCTTCAGTTTAATCGGCTCTGGAACCTTCAGTGACAATAATTCTAGCCGGAACATCATGCTTACCCGCAGCCATACGTACCTTTGTATTGATCCCCCTTTTGTTCGGATTATCTCTTGGTTTCCCCCTCTTGCTGAATTCCGATGTGCTTTCACGAACGTCAAGTCAATCATCAGCCCTTCGTAATCTAGAGTATTAGTTAGTTGCTCAAACGATTATCGTGAGCAACTCCTCCCTAACCCTTCTTTCTTCCAGAAAATGAACCTCTATCTTTCTCCAAATCTCTTCGTTAACTAGGCCGTATCTTCAATTAAGCCAAAGGACAATTGAAGACAAATAATAGCACCCAGAAAATTTACAGACGTTTTGTCATAGCGCGGGGCAAGGACGCGATATTGCTTTCAGTTTAGCGAAGAAATTCTCGATCAAATGATGGGATTTATAAATATATTTCATGATATAAAGGATTTAATATTTAGTTCCTAACTCTTTATAGTGAAATCTATAAAGAACTCAAGGAGACAAATTTACGGGAAATAACATTGCATGCGAATGCCAAGACACCATAAGAGTTGAAAGTGTCAAAATAAATGTTTAACAGCATTGAAATCCCCTCCTGAAATAATAATTAATGTTTTAATAAAAGATTACTCTAGATCTAATGTAAATTGAAATAATGGAATTTTGAAGCCATGCAGTTTCTTTCTAGCCTTGTA
>NZ_ARPM03000109.1 GCF_000388175.3 Holospora undulata HU1
CTTTGACTTACTTTTCAAGCTTTTCTAAGTCAATCTTTTTTTCTGATCCACCAAACGTCTCTTAGGAAAATAACTGCCTTCTTGTTTGTATTTTCTATGCCAATTTTCTATGCCACCTTTTTTATCTTTTTTTCCCCCATCTATACCTATTTTTTCTGAGACTCCTGTGGTTTTAACACTTTGTGAATAATGCTATAGCTGGGATTCTCACTCCTTTCATACTTAATGCGGCTTGTCTTAACAAGTTCATGCATCACTTTTTCCCATACACCCTTAATCCTACATCGTCTATAAAACGAATGTACCGTCGAATATGGTGGAAAATCTTTTGGTAGCATGCGCCATTGACAACCGCTCTTGATTATATAAACTACTGCATTAACACCCTCTTTTTTGTTGTATTTGCTTTTATTGCCGCTATCAAAATGATGCTTTATCACTTCCCACTCTCTCTTTTAAATCGCTTGGATAATTCTTCTTCCACTCCTTCAAGCCTTTTATATCACACTTTTTTATTCATGAATATCATGAATACAGGTTCTCATTTTGATATCTTTCTCAAAGAGTTCGAGCAAAATTCGTCAAACTTTAATTATAATCCAACCATATGGTGTTGGGACTAAACAATTAAGGAAATTAAGATAGCGAACCCCTTGGATATTCAAGCGAATGCTTTATGAGCACCCTGAACCGTTCTTAAATTTTGGAAGGAAAAAATTATTCCGCATAGTGCGTTTTATATTTTTTCTTTGCTTTTATTCCAATACAAGAACATAGCAGTATTCCACAAGCGATTTGAATAATCTGCTTTTCTTTTTAAATGTAATTTCCAAAAATTTTGAATTGCTTTTGCATTAAACCCTGCTGATTCAAGCGACTGCGGAGTTAGCAAAGATTCCATCCAAGAACGCAAATCCTTTCTTAACCAATGCGCCAACGGAACACCGAATCCCATTTTCTTATCCTGTGCGACAAATTTAGGAATCCATTTTGATGCCAGTTTTCTTAGTAAATACTTTGGTTGCCCCTTATAAATGCGGTGATGCATAGGTAAAGTCCATCCGTACTCAATTACAGTCTTATCCAAAAAAGGAGTCCTTACTTCTAGGCTATATGCCATACTGGCACGGTCCACCTTTGTTAAGATATCTCCAGGAAGGTAAGTTAAGATATCCCAATATTGCATAGATGCAACAGAATGCCATAATCGATCTTCAGGAAAAGGGACGCCTAGCAAGTGGCTTTTCCAAACTCCATGCACAGGATACTGGGTGCATATCTCTTTATACAATTCCAAAAGATCGTTTATGGGCAGAACTTGAATTGCTTTTCTAATTCTTCCATACCTGTGACAAATCCAAGGGGTGTGCATACCTATGACGCTAACCATTTTTCTTAGCCAAAGAGGAATTTTATTCAAGCGAGTTAAAAGAACTTCCGTAGCCAAGTACCGCGTATATCCAGCAAAAGACTCATCGCCACCATCCCCAGAAAGGCAGACCGTTACCTGGTGATTTTTGGCTTGCTTACATAAAAAAGCGGTAGCAAGCTGAGAGCTGTCTGAAAAAGGTTCATCCCAGTATGCCTGGGAAAGAACATCTAGTGCGTCCCTTCCCGTCATATAGATAGTTTTGTGTTGGGTTCCGATGTGACACGCAACTGCCTCGGCATTAGAAGCTTCATTGTAAGCTCTGACATCAAACCCAATGGAAAAAGACCTTACAGCGTCGCCAGCACGTTTTTTTTGAAGATGCTGCATCATAGCGGTCACTAAACCACTATCGATCCCCCCGGACAAAAAAGCTCCTACTGAAACATCACAAATCATACGTCTTTCAACATTATCTAACAAAAGATCTTCTAATTTTTCAAGCGCTTCTTGAGTAGAATCGGTGGATAAAACACTGTTACGCACTAGAGTATGATGATCCCAAAAGCAATGAACGGTTTCGGTTCCTTTAGAGGAAATCTCTAAAACAGTTCCAGGAACTATCTTTTGAAATCCTTCGTAAATCGCCAGTGGATCTATAACATACCCTAGCTGAAGATAAGAGGAAAGTGCTTTCTGGCACAGCGTTCCCTTCCATCCCGGACAATGATGAAGTGCCTTTAGTTCTGATGTAAACACAATCATTGTGCCCACCTTTCCCCAATATAAAGGCTTTTCCCCCACTCGATCTCTTGCAAGGAAAAGCACCCTATCAAATGTATCCCACAGAGCAAACGCAAACATTCCACGAAAGCGCCGACACGCTTCCACTGGGCCCCAGGCTTCACAAGCTTCTAAAAGAACCTCTGTATCACTTTTCCCTTTTAAAAAAGGAAATTCTCCCCGATAATCTAGGAAATTATAAATTTCTCCATTGTAAATTATGATATAACGCCCTGAAGCAGACCTCATAGGCTGATGCCCACTGGGAGAAAGGTCCAAAACCGCCAAACGTCTATGCGCCAAGACTATCCCGGACGCCTCATCGCTCCACATTCCACAATCATCAGGTCCCCTATGGGACAAAGCATTAGACACTTTCACTATAAAAGTTTGTAAAAATTCCAAAGCCCACTGACGCTTTGTGTCCCAAAGCCCTACGATTCCACACATTAAAGATTAAAAAAGTTACAAAATAACTTAAAGGGTACTATGCAATGTACAAAAGGTAAAAGTCAAGAGCATCGAAAAAAAATAGATTCAGATAAAGAAAAAAATTGAAATTTTTATTGTGGAAACATTGATTAATTCTAGATCAAATTCTAATATAGCTCTATAGTAATTTAGGTTGAATTAGAGATTTTAAAGAAGCAAGAAATAGCAAGAACCACGAAATAGCGTCGAATAGAGCGTTGAAATTTAGTATACTGTCCACCTCTTCATATTATCCCAGAATTTCTCTACTGGATTCAAATCACAAGAGTAAGGAGGTAGAAAATTATACTGAATTTTAAGTATAAAATTCTATTAATTCTTGACTTCTCTTGGATTTATGAAAAGAGGCATAATAACACCTTGACCAGGCTTTAGTTCCTTAATCAGAAATTCTACCCAAGCTTGGAATAATACTGTGTCGCAAGAGCCCTTAAACCCCATTGGT
>NZ_ARPM03000108.1 GCF_000388175.3 Holospora undulata HU1
TATAGCTAAATTAGTATAAAAAGATTACGAAAAATGGAATTGAAATAAAAAATTAATTGAACAAGTTAATGTTCTTCTTATATGTTTGGCTTGGGACCATTTTTTCTCAATAGGATTGAGATCTGGAGAATGATGAGGAAAATAAAGCAAACTATGGCATCTTCTAGCATATTTTTCATAGCTTTTTCTTTATGGAAAGTGGCATTATCCATAACACTACCGCTTTCTTTTGGAAGGTTTGGCAGCACCCAAGACGTACCCCCCTTTGTAAGCCAGATATGAACCCAATTAACAATTATAGCTTTGCCAATTAAAGCGCCTATGGGATTTGTTCTTCCCAGTCATAAGAGCTCATAACACCGATTGCCTTTATCAAAGTGTCCATGCGTTCTTGGCATGTCATGAGCAAAACCACTTTCATCTATGTAAGGAATAGCTTTACCTAATTTTTCTAGCTGCTCAATTTTTTGGAAAAATGTAGACCTTTTCTCTGGATCGGATGATTGAGAGTTTTTTTATATGCCACTCCTAAACGTTGTTTTGCATATCTGATACCAGAAGTGCTGACTTCTAACCTCTTAGCCTTTTCGTAGCGCCTGTCTGGAAATTTCATCGACTTCCATGACAATACCTTTGTCTTCTGTAGATAGCTCAATTTTGGCACATAGTCTTAATCTTAAAGTGCGCCCTTACTTCAAAACGGCGGTCGCGCTGACACCAAAAAGTTGAGCAATTTGATTCATTGAAAGGTCGCTTGCGTATAAAACGAAGACTTGGAGCTTGTCTTTCTCGGGCACACCTCGTGAAAATTTTTCCACATTTTTGACATTTGTACTGCTAAACCCCTCGAACAAAATCGTTTTTAAAGCAATCCGAACATTCACAAATTTTACATACAATCTTTTTTAGAGACTTTTAAAAGACTTTCTTTACCAATTCTAACAAAAAAAATCTTTAGTTAAAAGTTTCCAAAATTTAATACGATATTAATGTATTTTTTCTTAATTCACTTCTATTGCTTAAAAAAACTGAATCTTTTTTATGCGATTAGCAAAGATCTTATTTCAGAAAAGAACTGACTATTTAAGAAAATTTTCTTCCTAAAGAGTGTCTAAAATTTTTTGAACGATCGCAGTAGAAGAAAATCCAAAATGCTTGAACAAAACGGAAGATTCCCCTGAGGCGCCAAAAGTTTCCATACCTATGTTTATCCCCCCAGGCCCTGTAACTTGATACCATCCCAAGGGGGAAGACGCTTCAATTGAAATTTGTAAATCAGAAGGAAAACATTTCCAAGGCTCTGGATAGCGTTGAAGCCAGCGCATCATCCAAGGAACTGAATAAACTTGAGCAGAAACAGAATGCTGGTCTGCTAATTCATGCGCTATTGTTAAGGCTAAGTGAACTTCCGATCCGCTGGCCCACAAGTTTACTTTAGGAGTTTTTGTTGCGGGGAGTAAAGGATAGGCTCCTGCTTTGCAGAGATTTTCTTCTTTATACACTTTAGAAAATGTTGGAAGAGATTGCCTGGATAGACACAAGATAACTGGTCCTTTTTCTTGAAGCGCGATTTCCCAACATTCTACAACCTCTACGCTGTCTCCTGGGCGCAACACGGTTAAATTGGGGATGGCTCGCAAAGAAATCAATTGTTCGATAGGTTGATGGGTAGGGCCATCTTCCCCAAGCCCAATGGAATCATGCGTCATAATATATATTACCTTTATTCCCATTAATGCTGACAACCTTAATGCAGGACGCATATAATCTGAAAAAGCTAAAAATGTTCCTCCACAGGGAATAAATCCTGCGTGCGCAGAAATTCCATTCATGATTGCTGCCATGGCGTGCTCTCTTATACCGTAATACAAAAATGGGCGATAAGGGGTCCATTCTTTTGGATCTGTGCACGTAGAATCTTTAAGATCTGCCGCCCCTGCAAGCAGTCGTGTGTAAGGAAAGATCTGTGCTAAAACTGCTCCAGAAGCGCTTCGTGTAGAAATGGCTGGGCGCTCTTGGGCATAAAAAATACCTTTAGCCCTTAACTGTTCTTGAGCTTTTTGGGATAAAGCTGCTCCATTTATGGCTTTGCTGAAACGATCTTGCATACTAGAATCTTGGGTAGAAAATCTTTCCTGCCAAGCTTTGTGTGATGTAGTAGATTTTTGGCTGAAATGTTTCCACTGTTTTAGTAAAAACTCTGGAACAAAAAATGCTTCATTCCAAGGCCAGGCTAGTGCTTTTCGTACCGCTTGGGCTTCTTGGTAGCCTAAGGGAGACCCGTGTGCCTGACATGTTCCCATCTTATTAGGTGATCCGTAACCAATATGGGTACGACACCCGATTAGCGTAGGTTGGCAAGATTTTTTTGCGATATCAATAGCATTGGAAATGGCGTTAAAATCATGACCATCTATACATAACGTATTCCATCCAGATGCTTTAAATCTCTGAACGATATCATCACTTCCGCTAAGATCTACTGGGCCATCTATGGTGACCTTGTTGTCATCCCAGAAAACAATTAAGCGATGCAAGCGCCAATGCCCCGCAAGACTGATGGCTTCTTGTGCTACCCCTTCCATTAAGCATCCATCGCCCAAAATGACATATGTGTAGTGGTCTACGAGCGTTTGTGTAAATTCTTTGCGTAACAAAGACTCACTTAACGCCATACCCAATGCGTTGGCAAGCCCTTGTCCCAAGGGGCCTGTTGTTACTTCAGTTCCCAAAGGGGTTCCTCGTTCAGGGTGCCCTGGAGTTTTACTTGCGTGTTTGCGATAGTTTTTTAGATCTTCTAGGGAAAGAACGCCCCACATATATAAAGCTGCGTACCACAAAGGGGCTCCATGACCTGCAGAAAGAACGAAACGATCTCGATCTGGCCACTGTGTATCGCAAGGGTCCCACTTTAAATATTGAGATGCAAGAACTGCCATCACATCTGCCATTCCCATGGCCATTCCTGGGTGCCCTGAACCGGCATGTTCTACGCTATCCATAGCTAAAATTCTTAAGGCGTTTGCTGCCAAAGGAAAAAAATTTACAGGCGCTTTAAATGCGTTCATTGAAAAACCTGTGCTGAGTTATTGAGTAAGCTTATAGTAACAAATAATTCGTCTAAAAAAAGAGTCCTGGAAAAAAAATAAAAAAAATAAATTAAACAATAATGGGAAAAATGTTTTTACAAGTCGATTGATATATGTTTTTCGCATTTATTTTTTGTGCTAAATACAATTAAAAAATCTTATTTTACTTAATTTTTTCTAAAGGTTTCTATTTATAATTATGTGATATTGAGAAAAATTTTAGGCAAATTATCATTAATTTATAAAAGATAAAGGGACTTTACTTTTTGAAAATTAAAAGATACAATGAACATCGAAAAGGGCGATTAACTCAGCGGTAGAGTGTCTCGTTTACACCGAGAGAGTCGGCGGTTCAAGTCCGTCATCGCCTAGAGTGATTTGTAATTCAAAAAAATTTAATTTTTTTGCAAAAAATAATAAATAATTAGTGTTAGAGAGGTTGCTTTGATTTCGTGTGGTAGATTATTTACCTTTTTTCAGTGCGATTGGTTCAAGAAGGTGGTATGGAAGCGGTGTTTTATTTTTTTTGGAATTGTTTGTTTTGGTATTTTTCTGGGGAACGGAAAAGTAGAGTGCTCAGATTCTAGAGTTGTTTCTTGTAAAAACTTTCCAGATCGTACTGTTTTACTTACTTTTGATGATGGTCCTTCTAGTGCGACAAAAGAAGTTTTGGATGCTTTGAAAAATGAAAACGCATCTGCAATATTCTTTATTGTAGGGGAAAAAGCAAATGAAAGGGAAGGAAAAAAGATATTAAAGCTTATCGCTGATTCAGGTCACATGATTGCAAATCATGGGTACAAACACGTAACAATGACGAAGCTTACGGAAAAAGAGCAGATTAGTTCGTTAGATAAAACCAATTCCTGTATAAAAGAATTTCAAAAGACAGTTCTGTATTTTCGTCCTCCAGGGGGGGCGTGCAACAATATATTGAAACGATCTGTGAATTCTTTAGGGATGAAGATTATGTTTTGGAATGTAGATCCCAGAGATTGGAAAAAAAACGATTGTGGTGCAAGGCCAAGTCATTCTGCATTAAAAGAAAGAATTTTAAAAGGGTTAGAAGACCAAGGGCACAAAGGTATTGTTTTGTTGCACGATATTCATTTGAATACTGCTTTGGCGGTTCCCATGATATTGGATGCTTTAAAAAAAAATGGGTACAGTTTTATGAAACCTGAAGATGTTTTGAAGTATCAAAAAGCTAGTAAATGAGCTGAAAGTTGGGTAAGGTAGAGTTTTAAAAATACGCGATTGTCTGATAAGCAACGGTGAAAACACAAAAAGAGTTAGAAAGTGTATTTTTTACAATTGTTCAAAAATAGTTAAAAATCTCTTGAATTTAACGTTTTTTTATATTATAATTAACAAAAGTTTGGGGTTTTAATTTTTTATATAATAAAAAAATAAAATTAAATAGCGGAATTTTTTTGTGAAAAATAAAATTTTACTCAATTCTATTTTTGGATTTTTTAGAAACTTTTTTTCAGAAAGTACAGGGATTTTGTTTGGTTTGTTATTAGGTAATTTTGGAAATCTTTTTTCCAATAATAGAGCTCTTATTTCCTACAAAAAAAAACTTCAGGAAGTGGAGCTTGAAGCAATAGAGCGTAAAAAACTGTATTTTGATAGTTTCAAACGAATAAAACTTTTTGATAAAAAGAAAGATTTTTTTGATTTGAGTTTTTCGAATTCGAATAAATTCGATTTGGATCCATTAAAAAATTTTACTAATTCTTCTTTTTTTCACTTGATTTCGGATGAAAATTTAAAATCAAAGGCTCTTTTTTTGTTTCCTTTGAAGTTTTTAATTGATATGAAATCAACTACTTCGAAGAAACATATACGTGCTTTTGAAAAGTTGTTGTCAGACTGTGATCCTTTTCAGATTTTTAATTTTTTTCGGTTCTCACAAATTAGGGAAGTTGCTCCTAGAATTTTTACTTTTTCTGATTTTGGCCTACCTATTCAGTGGGGCGTCTTTATGATTACTGGCGCTCATGTAATCCTTGATGTTCAAGCTTCTAATGCTTTTACACGTGGAGGTGGTGGTAGATTGTCTAATCCGGTAGATAATCCTAATCCTGCACCTGCTAATCCGGTAGCTAATCCTAATGCTGCACTTGCTAATCCTTTACCTGCTAATCAGGTAGCTAATCCTAATCCTGCACCTGCTGATCCGGTAGCTAATCCTAATGCTGTACTTGCTAATCCTTTACCTGCTAATCCGGTGGCTAATCCTAATGCTGTACTTGCTAATCCTTTACCTGCTAATCCGGTGGCTAATCCTAATGCTGTACTTGCTAATCCTTTACCTGCTGATCAGGTAGACAATCCTAATCCT
>NZ_ARPM03000107.1 GCF_000388175.3 Holospora undulata HU1
TCTAACCATATATCAATACATCATTATAAAATTAAAACTTTATACTCATAATATCTATCTCTACCACTTTCAACACTTATGGCCAAGACACCTCCACGAATCAGAAAAGAACTACAAGAATCTAAAGAGAGCGCCCCAACGCTTGCAAAACACCATACCCTAAACGTCAAGACGGTTCTAAAATGGAAGAAGACATTAAGCGTTGAGGTATAAGCGCTCGGGCCCGACACAGCCAAAGCGCGTCTTATCCTTAACGCAGCACCATGTGCTTTCCAAATCTAGACGTATTTCTAAATTATCGCTTGATGAGGTTTATATTGCTCTAAAAGACACCTCCCCGAACTGAAACGTTCCAATTTTATTGCTGCCTTAAACGAAATGGTCTCAATAGGTGATCACCAAAGAGAGGAAATGTTATCTTTTTGTGGCAATTCGGGTTACAAAATACGTCTATATATAGCCAAAACATGATAAAAAAATATGCCAATAGAGCTGGATAGATTCATAATTATGTAATAAATTATATAATTAAAGTTATGGTATATAGCAGTTCAGGTTGAATCAGATATTTTAAAGAAGCACGAAATAGCGTCGAATAGAGCATTGAAACCTACTATATTGTCCACCCCTTCATATTAACCTAGAATTTCTCTATTGGATTCAAATCAGGAGAGAAAGGAGGTAGAAAAATTATACCGCATTTTACAGATTCTATTAATTCTCTACTTCTCTTGGGTTTATGAAAAGAGGCATTATCCAATAACACCTTGACCAGGCTTTAGTTCCTTGATCAAAAATTTTTCTACCCAAGTCTGTTAAACCCCATTGGTGCTATCGGCGTGTTATTAACCAAACCGGCAATATTATTTGTTCTTTGATACTATTTTCCACTCTTTTTTCCAACCAACTTTTCACTTTCTCTTCCCCAGCCTTCTGTCTTTGCACATAGCCATATCAATGCTACTTTCATCAATATATACAAGACTTTGGATACACTATATATTTGATCGATTCTTGATAATGACTTCGCTTTTCTTTTCTTTACTTTACTTGGCTTGCTTTCACGTGCGAAAAGTCTTTTTTTGCTATAGCCTAATATTTTTAACCAGCAACTGATTGTACTCCAAATGCTTGAGTAGCTTTTTTCAATGTCGTATCTTGGGTTTCTTTAACATACTTTTCAAGCTTCTCTAAGTCAATCTTTTTTTCTGAGCCAAGCACGCTTCTTAGGAAAATAACTGCCTTCTTGTCTGTATTTTCTATGCCACCTGCCTATTGCTGATACACTTATTTTAAATAGTTGCGATGAATTGCGATACTTCAATATACCCGCCCCCTCATCTAAATATTCTATTCACCTTTGTCTTAAATCGTTGCTGTGGCTCTTTGTCTCTTTCCTTTTATTTCACCCAATTCAACCTAAATTACTATAACTTAATCAGTGTTCAACGGGGGAGAGGATATTCTCCATAAAGGATAGGTTATGTAGGGGAACTACCAAAGATGTCTTACTGGAGAATGTAGTTTAAATTTTGAAAAAAAATTTTACCGTAAACACTTTTACTAAGAATTATAAAAAATTTTTATCTTTTGATACACAAAACATATAAATTAGTGCTGGAACACACGCCAACATACTGGCAAAAATCATTCCACTCCATCCAACATGCACAATAAGCCATCCTGAACAAGAACTTACCAACTGAGAATTAAAGTGAGCTAACGCGGTAAAAATACTAAGCTGAGTTATGGCTTGTCCCAAATTAACTGTCATGATTTGAAAAGCAAATACACTGGTAAGTGAAAAATTAAGGAGAATTCGCTGAAAAATACATAAACAAGATAACACCCCCAACGAGTTTCCAAAACTTCCCCAAAACAACCCAGCAAATACCAGAAGTTGTCCTGTCATTCCCCAACGCATTACACGCAGTACAGAAAATTTTTGAATACAATACCCTGAAACAAAAATTCCAAAAGAACTTCCCCAAAAGTTCCAGAAATCTTGTACACTATATTGCTGTTTGGAAAACCCCATATGTAAAAAAAACAATTCCTGATTGGGAGTCCATAAGTGATCTGCTACTCGATATAGCATTAAAATTAAAAAAATTTTACGGATTTGAGGATGCTTCAACAATTCTTTGATGGGAGAAAAAAAATTATACCCGATTCCTTTAAAAGGCTGAATTGGCGCAAGATCTAAAGAACTAAACATAGGAAAAAATAAAACGCTTAATGCTACAACTAAACAGCCTCCTGCTAGGTAATGGTACAACATCGGCCAGCTCCAAGAGCATTGAGAGAAAAACAAAGCTCCGGAAACTGCCAGCGTCATTCCTGCTCGATACCCATTTAAACAAAAACTTTCTGGAAGTCCTCTTAAATTTTCAAATCCCGTATCCTTTTGACAGGCAATAACCATCATAGAATAATTTCCATCTAGCATGAATAAAAGAGCAGTGCAAACAAAAAATGCTATTCCAGAGAACATAGAACAAAAACTAATAATTGTAAGAAGAATACTAAATGCTATTAAATGCATAGATAGCCAAAATCTTCTCGGGCTAAACGGAATCCAAGAAGGCAAAGCCAAAGAAAAAAAAGGTCCACAAAACATTTTTAAGCTGTAACATATTCCCAAGACTGCTAAAATATCAAAGGTTCGAACGGAAAGTCCTAAATCGTTTCCCCAAAGACGAGGCCAAGTACGCACAACTTTGTTAAGCAGCCCTCCCCAGAGCCCTAAAAATCCAATCACGAATAATCCTTGAATTTTTCTGCTCTGAATGTTTTTAAATTTCATATATTTCCCCTAAAATTCATACCGTTTTCTGGCCCATTTCTTGGATTTGTAAAGAATCATTTGGCTTTTGGGCGTAATACAATTGGACTATACCTCCTTCCATGGGAATGCACTGAGAATTTTCAAATCCGGCCTGGGAGCACTCTTTTAAAATTATTCCCGATGAGGGAAACTCTAAAATGCTATCGGATAGATATTGATATGCTGAAAAATCCTTTGCAATCCATTTGCCTAAAAAAGGAATACCATAAAGCAGATAGCGCCGATATGCCCAAGCTAAAATTGGTATAACTTCAAAAGAAAATTCTAACATCAGTAAAATTCCCTTCGGTTTTAACAAACGAAACGCTTCTTGAAAAGCAAGAAAGCGATTTTCCATATTGCGCACCCCAAATCCACATAAATACACTTCGGTCATTTTTGAAGGCAAAGGAACAGATTCAGCATATCCTTTTAAAAAGTGTAATTTTGTACAAGGCATCATAGAATATTTGCGTACTTTGGCACGTTTTAACATTTCCGTGCTGGGATCTATCATCCAACAAACACAAGATTTTTGCTGAATTTTTGCTTCTTGTAGAAAAAAGTCTGTTATTGCCCCTGTTCCACACGCCATATCGATGGCAGAAAAATCAGAATATGCACTCCAAGGGATATAGGAAATTAGAAATCTTCTCCAATAATCGTCTCGTCCCAAACTCATAATTTTATTCATTTGATCGTAAATAGGAGCAATACGATCAAATAAAGAAGCGATAGAATTCACACTACGCTCTTAATCATTTTGAACTCAATCTTATCAAAAATATTTTTACCAATCAAGCAAGTATATAGAAATCGAAGAGAATTTAAATGACTATGCTGTGAGCATAATAAGCCAAGATCACATAAAAAATTCATATTAAATATTATTTTAAATTGATAAAACTCTCATCAGCTGATTTCAGCTTTAGCAATTTTTTAAGGCATTGAACTGAATATGTCATCTTTTTTTCAAGTTTTGACAGACTTTCTATCTTAATTTATGCTCGTTGTACATGGCTTTTTTATGTGACTTTAGCTAGTAGTAAGAGTACTTTTAAAAGTAGTCTCTTTAAAGGAGTGACAAATTTAAAAAATCGGTGTAGGATAGTCCAAAGAATGTGATAAGTCTTTTTAGGATTTATGGAAGAGCTAAACTTTTTTTATTCTTTAGTATCAAGTCTATTAATTGTTGTTAATCCCTTTATTGTTGTTTCGGGGTTTGTAGGCTTGTCTGGAGAAGCGTCTCAAAAACAGCAAAGAGAACTTGCAGTTCGTGCTTCTTTAGTTTCTTTGGGAATCGGGTGTGCTTTTGGTATATTTGGAATGAGCGTACTAGAAGGGGCAGGCATAACGGTTTCTGCGCTTCGAATCGCTGGAGGTTTTCTTCTTTTTCGTACCGCTTGTGAGTTAGTAAGTGCGCAGGAAGACAATAGCGTTTGCAAGGAATCTTCAGATCTTTTACGATTGGCAGTTTTTCCTTTAGCTTTTCCTACTATCATTGGTCCTGGGGCTTTGTGCATCATCGCCAACGCTTTGGGAACGATTTCAAAACCGCACATAGGGTACACGCTAGGAATTGTTCTTGCGGTAGCAATAACAGTAGGGGTTAATTTTGCATTTTTGTATATGGCACCACAAATCTTAAAATTTTTGGGAAAAAGTATTTTAGAAATTATAAAGAAGTTAGTGGGATTGTTCTTGGCTATGCTTGCTGTTCAAATCATGATTGGTGGAGTAAGTGAAGTGTACAAGTCTTGGGAAAAACCAGAAACTGGGACTAGCATTTCTTTTGAATCAGAAAGGGAGTTGGAATGCGCTTAGGTGTTTTTGGGGGATTAGGAAAGTTAGGAAAAGCAATAGTAGATCTTGCAAAAGATTACAGTGGCATTAGCGAAGTTTTTATAAAAGATTTTAAGCAAGAGGGCGATCTAACGCTTTCTTTGAAAGATTTTATTGAGGGATCTGATGTCATTATTGATGTAGCGGGTGCCAAGGGAACCCAGTCTTTGCTGCAAGGACTTGCTTGTTACGAAGATGGGGAATATTCTAAAAAATCGCTAAAAAAATCTTTAGTTATAGGCAGCACAGGACACGAATCAGATGTAAACCATATGGTGTGTGGAATTCTTGGATTTTGTTCCGTTCTTTATGCACCTAACGCTGCCCAATCATTGTGGAATTTTCTATATTCTGCCACACAGTTGGCGCAAGCGCTTGGTCCTGACTGGGACGTGCACGTCCATGAGCATCATCATAAAAATAAAAAAGATGCGCCTTCTGGTACAGCTTTATGTTTTACACAGCACCTGGAATCTGCGTGTCCTTGGTTAAAAAATAAAATTCATTGGAGCTGCATTCGCGCAGGATCTGGAATGATATTGAATTCTTTGATTTTTTCTGGAAACGACGAAGTTATTCATTGCACACATCAAGTGCTAGATCGTTCTGTTTTTGCAAAAGGCTTACTAGACATGGCGGTATGGATAAAAGAGCGTGATCCAGGATATTACGATGTTGGATATTACGTTAAGAATAAAGGTAGTAAGCCGTAAAAAATAGCAGATTTTTATTTTTCGAAGTAAGTAAAAAAGAAGAAAAGTTTTTGAATCTTGGAAAAAAACTTCAATTAGGTGTATAGATTATAAATTCGAAGAATTCCAAAGAAGAGCATTTTTACTTCCTTTTCATTGGATTGTCGAAAAAATTTTTCAACTGCGCTGAGGAGGTAATTTTTTGCTTTCTTTACGTTGTTTGTGCATGGTTTTTTGTTTTGTGCAAAGAATTTAATATTTCTATTAAGCTTTAAGGAAATCGGTTCACTGAGCTCCCTCTAGACTTTATTATGTTACTTATGTCACAATTCTGATCGAGGAAAATGTTTAACAAGGTCCTTTATAAAGGGGGGTAGTGTCTGATGACACAAGAGTAATAAATTATGAACTGTTCTGGTATAAATAAATTATTTTTTACGAATAAAAGTGTTGAACAATTAAAAAAATTAGAAAAAGTTGAAAACGTTTCTGTGGTGTTGCGAATTCGTGTCTCAAGCGGTGGTTGCGCGGGCTTAAAATACGTCTTTTCTTTAGAGCGCTTTTATTCAAAAGCGAGTCCTGAAGATATACAAATAACGCAAGACGGCGTTAGTGTAGTGACAGATGCTCTTTCTATGAAGTACATTCAAGGAAGCACCATTGATTACCAAGAAACACTTATGATGAGTCAGTTTGTGGTGTTAAATCCAAATTCTGATGAACAGTGCAGTTGCGGAAGTTCTTTTCAGATAAAAAATTAAAGGGATAGAAATATGATTTTGTTCAGTTATTCTTTTTTAATGTGGATTGTTTTTGGATATGTAGTGGGAAGCGTTCCTTTTGGAGTTATTATTCCCGTTTTACTGGAAGGGATTGATCCACGATGTATAGGATCTGGAAATTCTGGAACTACTAACGTTTATAGAGCGGTAGGGTGGAAGTGTGCTGTTTTGGTAGCTATACTGGATATATTAAAAGGCATGCTTCCTGTGTATTTTGCTCTAAAAGTTTTTAATTCCTATTTTTTAGCTATGGGGATAGCGCTGGCCTGTGTGTCTGGGCATGTTTGGTCTTGTTTTTTGAGGTTTAAGGGAGGAAAAGGAATAGCCACTGGGGCAGGAGTTTTGTTTCCTTTTATCCCGCTTTGGGTTGGAATATCTGTGGTTTTTTGGATTATCGTTGCACGATTTACGCGATATGCTTTCCTTGCGAGTATAATTTCTACAGCGATTGTTTTGCTAGGGGCAAGTATAAGTGTTCGTTATCCATTTTTTTTCTGTTTAGTATGTATTGTGGGCGGAATTATTCTTTTTACTCACAGAAGAAATTTTCTCCGATTTATTCAAGGAGCAGAGAATAAAATTGAAAAAAATTCTAAGAACCTGTCTTCACAATTTAAATAAAATCTGATATAAGGCCTGGTTAGGAGGTAAATGACATGCCCTATCCGAGAGATTTGAGTCACACAAAATAGAGATTTAATAAAACCTCATTGTGATACAGTGAATTGTGGTAAAAAACGCAAGAGAGCGGTTACTAACGTGGTATTTTATCCCATAAAGACGGGCTGTTATTTGCGCTTTTTGCCGCAAGCATATCCTCCTAGAAAAGTGTGTACAGGTTTTACATGAAAGAAAGACAAAGCAGAATTTGGAAGAAAATGATAAGAGCTCTTGTGGAAAAAATCCGGATAAACAATGGACTAAATGCTAATCCGATAATATTGACTTACAAAGTGCAAAAACTACGGACAAAGCTGTAAATCAAGGGATTGATGGGAAAAAAAGTCAAAGGCGTAAATGCCATAGTGTCACGAATACCCAAGAACATATTTTTCATGTGAAAGTTCACACTGCTGTGGGATGCCAGGCATTTGGTTAGGCAGGTGTAAAAATCCATCGCTTCAAGGCGTATGCGCAGATTCTGGTTATCGTAAAAGTTATCGTAAAACGTTCGAAGCGCTTGTTCAAAACTTATTGAAGAAGACCGTAGAGATTTCGGCACGTATTACGTCGAGCTGGGAAATTTTAGCGAAAAGATGGAGGATAGAGAGAATATTTGCTTGGCTAAATCATTTTAGGCGATTGGCCAAGGAGTATGAAATAGGCGTTCAACCAACAAAACACAACGTTATGATCCCCCATTCAATGCTACTGATTCGTCGGTTGGATTAACTGTGAAGATAGGTTCTAAGTTTTTTGCGTAATTTTATAGTGTACAACTTCTCTTTTTCTTTTTTTTCTCTCTTTTGAATATCTTGGCTTATTTTTCTGATTAAAAATTGATAAACGGTATCATAAGTAAATATTTACTTACAGAGAATAAGGGGGGAAGCACATTTTTTCAAGAGCAGAGTTTATAAAAATCAAGGCGTGAAAGAAGAAATGTACCTATATAATTTTTGAGTTGAGTATAAAAAAATTTAATCACACCTAATAATAGATTGCTTCGTAAACTAGAATTTATTTTAAACAGAATTTATGATAAAAAGACCCGGAGGTAAGGTAATAAATACGAACAGATCAAAGAAATAGAAAAAGAAAAATTCCGCAGGTCGACAAGAGTTAAAAAGGATACATTTGATAAAATTTATGAAGTTATACTATAGCTAAATCAGTATAAAAAGATTGCGAAAAATGGAATTGAAATAAGAGATCAATTGAGCAAGGTACTATTCTTCTTATATGTTTGGCTTGAGCCCATTTTTTCTTAATAGGATTGAGATCAGGGGAATAAGGAGGAAAACAAAGCAAACTATAGCATCTTCTAGCATGTTTTTCCTATCTTTCCATTTATGGAAAGTGGCATTATCTATAACAATAACGCTTTCTTTTTGAAGGTTTGGTAATAAAATCTGCTGCACTCAAGAAGTACCCCCCTTTGTAAGCCAGATATCAAACCAATTGCAATTATATTTTCCAATTAAAGCGCCTATGGGATTTGTTCTCCCTCAGTCATGAGAGCCATAACACCGCTTACCTTTATCAAAGTACCCCTGCGTTCTTGGCATATCATGAGCAAAACCACTTTCATCTATGTAATTAATTGTTTTACCTGCTTTTTCTAGCTGCTTAATTTTTTGGCAAAATCTAGACCTTTTCTCTGGATCGGATGATTGAGAGTTTTTTTATATGTCTCTCCTAAACGTTGTTTTGCATATTTGATGCCAGAAGCACTAACTTCTAACCTCTTAGCTCTTTCATGGATCTATACCTATCTGGAAATTCTTCTATA
>NZ_ARPM03000106.1 GCF_000388175.3 Holospora undulata HU1
AGGTAGAAAAATTATACCGCATTTTACAGATTCTATTCATTCTCTACTTCTCTTGGATTTATGAAAAGAGGCATTATCCAATAACACCTTGACCAGGCTCTAGTTCCTTGATCAGAAATTTTTCTACCCAAGCTTGGAATAATAATATCTCGTAAGATCCGTTAAACCCATTGGTGCTATGGGCGTGTTATTAACCAAACCGGCAATATTATTTGTTCTTTGATACTATTTCCCACTCTTTTTTCCAACCAACTTTTCACTTTTTCTTCTCCAGCCTTCTGTACTTGCACATAGCCATATCAATGTCGCTTTCATCAATATTTTCTATGCCACATGCCTATCGCTGATAAACTTATTTTAAATAGTTGCGATGCTTCAATATATCCGTTCCCCTCATCTAAATATTCTATTCATCTTTGCCTTAAATCGTTGCGGTAGCTCTTTGTCGCTTTCCTTTAATTGCACCCAATTCAACCTAAATTACTATAGTTTACGTTCAGATTGTGAAATCATAATATTAATGATAAATACGAGTCAAATCAAAAAAATCTTGAAGTGTTAACAAAGATTATAAAATAAGAGCTACAGAATTCATTTTCAAATACCATTTTTCACTCCAATTATTATTGTTACAGGAAACGTAAAATTTAAATATCTTTTTTTTCGAAAAATTACTAAATCTTTGCTTTAACGTATTTTCCTATCTTACAGAATTATTAATTTTTTTGCAGATCTAGAAAAAATATACTAAACCCTTTAGAATTAAGAGCGCGTTAAGGAGGGACACAATGTATAGTATTGCGTTATCCATGCTTTTGGGAGACAAAGTCAAATGCTGGGGGTTGATTTTTGGTGTAACTTTTTCTACTTTACTGATTACACAGCAAATTTCCATCTTTGTTGGTTTAATGGCTAGAGTTTCTAGCCTCATTTTATCTATTCCAGAGGCTTCTGTTTGGGTAATGGACCCTAGAAGTGCGTATATAGAAGAAATACATCCTCTTCCAGAGATTAATTTACAAAAAGTGCGCTCAATTCGTGGAGTGTTGTGGGCAGTTCCTTTTCACAAAAGTACTGTGTCAGCCACCACAAAAGACGGGCGTTTACACCAAGTACAGATAGTCGGAGTGGACCCCTTTAGTTTTTTGGGAATGAACAAAGCACTAACTCATGGGTTTTTAGACCATTTGCGTCACCCTTTAAATGGAATTTTAGATACCAGCGGATATCAAAGGATTTGGCCCTCTTCTGCAACGCACCTTCCTAAAATGCTTACTGTTCAGCATCATCGTCTTTCAATCCAAGGATTATGTGAATCAAGACCTACTTTTTTTTCTTTTCCCCTGCTTTACGTCTCCTATTACACGGCAAAGTCTATGATGGCAAAAAAATCTTCGCCTTTATCTTTTATTTTAGTAAAAGAAAGGAACGGAATTAGCCCGCAAGCTTTGGCAAAAAAAATTACGAAGAAAACAGGACTTCAAGCAATTACCCAGAGCGCATTTTCTGAAAAAAGTATTAGGTATGTTTTAAAACGCACAGGAATCCCCATAAATTTTGCTATTACGATTCTTTTGGGAGCTTTAGTGGGAGGTGCCATCATCGCTCAAACATTTTATTTATTTTTTATGGAAAATTTGAAACAGTTTGCTGCTATGAAAATTATGGGAGTTTCCAACGCAACCCTAACGCGCATGGCTTTAACGCAAGCAGGATGTGTAGGAAGCATAGGATACGGCCTTGGTGTTGGGCTTACTGCGTTGTTTTTATGGTCTCAGCGTAATGCACCAGCGTTTAAGGGGTTTTTTCTACATTGGCAAGTACTAGTAATTAGCTTTACGGTCGTCACTGTCGTTATTTTACTTTCTATTGCGTTAAGTCTTAGGAAGCTTTTTAAAATAGATCCCATTATGGTTTTCAGAGGAGGATAATAAATGAGCGTTGATCTAAAAAGTTGTATAGAGTTTTTTGATGTGTCTAAATCTATTCAATCGGGAGATCAAACACAATGGATTTTAAAAAATGTAAATGGAACACTTCACCCAGGACAAATTATTTTGCTTGTAGGGCCTTCTGGGTGTGGAAAAACTACGTTACTTTCTATTCTTTCTGGAATTTTGTCTCCTACAACAGGAACGGTTAAGGTATTTGGTCAAGATTTAGGAAAATTATCAGAACAACAAAAAACGGTTTTTCGTCGTCATCATATGGGGTTTATCTTTCAAAATTACAACTTAGTTCCATCTCTTAACGTAGAGCAAAATGTCTCTATTCCGCTTCTTGCTCAAGGAATGCGTTCAGAACTTATCGCCTTGCGAGTAAAAAAAATTCTTTCTTTGTTGGAAATGGAATCCTTCATGCAGTACTATCCTGAGCAGCTTTCAGGAGGGCAGCAGCAAAGAATAGCCATTGGACGCGCGTTAATTCATGAACCCAGATTTATTTTATGCGATGAGCCCACTGCGGCTTTGGATGAGGCTTCAGGAAAAAATGTTATGATGCTTTTAAAAAATTTAGCATCATCCTCACAAAGAATTATCTTAGTTGTGACTCATGATAATAGGATCTATTCTTACGGAAATTGTATTTTAGAAATGAAGAATGGATGTATTGATTCTTGTGTTTTTAGCACAAAAAATTAAAACAGTTATTCATTTTGAAAATCATTGATACATAATCACTACAGAGGTAGTCTAAAATGATTAAAAAAAAATTTTTGATCAAACGCAGAAAAGTTTACGTTCTAGTAAAGAAATGATGAATTTTTAAAAATTCTTTTGTACAAAACCAAAGAAAAATTTTGATAAGGGGTATAGACAATGAGGCAGGTTATAGCGTATAATAATGAAACGATCCTCGGTAGCTCAGTGGTAGAGCATGCGGCTGTTAACCGCCAGGTCGCTGGTTCGAATCCGGCCCGGGGAGCTTGTTTTTTCTTTTTTTTAAAATTTGTTTTTTTTGCATTAAATTTCTTTTTTTTGAGCTGTTGTAGTTCAGTTTTTACTCCTCAAGTTCAGAAAAAGCTTTCTAGAGTATACGTTGATATAATTCCAGAACGCTCGGGAGAGCTTCTTCGGTCTTCTTTACAGCGCATGCTTTGTAGTTCTGAATGTCCACAGGATTACACTTTGGAAATCAATATGGAAACGTCAGAGCGCGCTCTGGAAATGGGGGAAGACGCTAAAATTACTTTAATGCATGTTGTATTAAAAGCGTTTTTTACACTGAAACATTGTCATAAATCTATATACCAAGGTCAAGCAGTAGCTTATTATTATCGTGCGTTAACTCCATCTTTTTATGGGCAAACCTCAACTCAGTTTTACATTTCTCAAGAAGGAGCACAGCAATTAGCTCATCAAATTTTCTTAAAATTGGGGAACTTTTTTTCACGAACTAAAAAATTACAACAAAACAGTACAAAAAGTTTACGATGAAATAAGACTAAAAAAAAGACATCAATAAAAACGATCTAAAGTTTTTTGCGTACTTAAATGTATGGTAGCTTTGTCATCTCTTTGGTAAATTTTGTTCACAACTTCATTTTTTTACTAACCTTTATTTTAACTAAAGTCTAAAAGACGATGAAAAAAAATACTTTACGAACACAGTTACCTTACATGTGTAGTATATATCTTTCTTCTTATAAGATCTGTTCGCAAAATTCTTTCTGTTACACCAATTCCGATTGCTAGATAATCATATAATCATTGCCTTTTAAGAAAAGGGGAAGTATATCATAGGTGTATAGTAATTTAGGTTGAATTGGGTGTAATTTTTTTATTAAAATAAAAGGAACATGACAAAGCGCTACGGCAACGATTTAAGACAAAGGGGAATGAAGAGGGAGATTGAATGTAATATACTATAAAATATCCAATTCAACCTAAATTACTATATTCCAATAACGCAGGGGTGCTCTGATAAAGGCAAGCGGTGTTATGGCTCTCATGGATGGGGTAACAAATGCCATAGGCGCTTTAATTGGCAAAGCTATAATTGCAATTGGTTTGATATTTGGCTTGCAAATGGGGGTGCATCTTGGGTGCAGCAGATTTTATTACCAAACTTTCCAAAAGAAAGCGGTAGTGTTATGGATAATGCCACTTTACATAAAGGAAAAGCTATGCAAAAGATGCTAGAAGATGCGGGGCATAGTTTGCTTTATTTTCCTCATTATTTCCCTGATCTCAATCCAATTGAGAAAAAATTGGCCCAAGCAAAACATATAAGAAGAACATAAACTTGTTCAATTGATCACTTATTTCTATTCCATTTCTTGCAGTTTTTTTATACTGATTTAGCTATGCAATCCTTGAAAACCACTCCAAAAATTATATTTTTTTATCGCAGAACATTCATCAAGATCTAAGGGGCGTCCTCAATTGAGTTGATTTTTTCTGTATTTTTTGAAAATTTAATAAAAATGCAAAAGAAAGGTGTATTAAATTAAACGTTATGGATTGCGGGATAATTAGTGGAACAAGATAAAGAATCTTTTTCCTGGAAAACAAGAAGATGCAGCAAAGGATAATCGCCTATTTGTGGAAGCTGTTTTGTATCGCTATCGCACAGGAATTCCGTAAAGAGATTTTTCAGAACATTAGATCTCTTCGGAAACCATCATTTAGGTAACTCCATATCGTAAATAGCAAAGATGAGGGGGAATCTTAGTCCTAATCTTTTTCGTCTATTTCTATATTTATCTGCTATGATTTTACATCGCTTAATCATTCCTGTGATATTTTCATTGGCTCTCCTTTTGATCGCGAGTTCTTGATTCTTCTGCTTATCCCCTTGTGTTAAATTGGGAGCCTTACTTTTCTTTTTTGGTAATTCGGATTTGCGATGCATCTTTTGTATCCCTTGATGTACTATAGGTGCAGTAGTTTTGTTAACAGCTAATACTGATGGTTTTGGTACAGCAGATTTTACTACCTAATCTACCTACAAAAAGTGTGAGTGTTATGGACAATGCTTCTTTTCATAAAGGTATAGAAATGCAGAAAATTATTGGAGAGCTCTGGTCGTACATTACTGTACTTACCTCCTTATTCACCTGACTTGAATTCTATTGAGAAAAAGTAGGCTCAAGCTAAGCATATGCGAAGAACCACAAATTGTTCGATTGATCAAATATTCAATACTTATCTGTGACTATTTTATATGATATTATATACAATTGCTTCATCATAGTTTTGTTTTTGTGTACTTAGTAATAAAAAAAAATTTAAATAAAGCTTTTTTTATATTTTATGTGTATTATATATAAAAAATGAATAACAATAAAATGAATAGTAAAAAAAAAAATATTTTTATTATAATAGCTATACTAGGATTTTCAAATTTCGGATTTGGGTTAATGGTTCCAGTTCCCCAGTTTTCTACACCAGCGTTGTGCTTAATTGCTGATGGAACAGTTAAGTCTTTAGAAACAAGTACGCCCCCAACTTGTTTTACTCATCCATTCGGTTATGCGTGTTGGCCTGGGGGAAGGTTTTATCAACTATCCTCTGGAGGAACTTTTAGTATTCCTGGTCTGGCAGTGGGAAATTCGGCTTACGATTCTATCATCGACACGTGTAAAAACATGGGGGGAGAAATAGATGAAAATCTTATGTCAATAATTTATGCTAAAGATTTTGGAACACCAGGCACAAAAGTAGGAAATTCAAATTACATTCAAGATCTAAAGGATAAGAAAAAAGGGAATAAATTTATTCCTGTTTACAACAATACTGCTGGTGATCCGAAGCGTCTTTTTATAGAAGGTACAAAAAAATATCCAGTACTTAATTTAGATTACAATGGAGTAATGGCAGATAGTGAACTTCAATCTTTTAGTAACCTTGCCATAAATCATGCTTATTCTCTTGCAGTACAGCACATGATGGATAAGGCGAAAAAAGTTCTAGATTCTGGTACTAAGGTAGATTTAGTGAATTTAAAAAAACAGTTAGACGGGATTGCAGCGATTAGAGCTCTTTTTGAAAAAAATACAAATTTTTTTATTAATAATCTTGGAAATGTAAAAGAAAATGCTTACGGAAAAACACTTGATAATGTGGCGGAAGTTTTTGTTTATACTAGTCAGAACAGTATCGGAGAAGGTAAAAATAATACAGATTCTACTAAGACAGAAAAAATGCTAAATTTATGTGAGCAATCATTAAAAGATCTAGATTCTTTTATATTGGAAAAAAACAAGGTGAGATCTATATTTGAAAACATGATGAATTTGGCAAAACAAATTCCAGGAAGCGAGCCTCGCGATGCAGATGATATGATAAAAAACCCAAGAAAGTACACAATTCCCGTATTTCTAGTTTCTCAAGCTTTTAAAGGAAATTTAAAAATGATGAAGCTATTTTTGGAAGTAGATGTGTTCAAAAACCAATTATTGGCTGCAAAAAATAAACTACTAGCGCTTAAATCTGTAAAAGAAAATTTTTTTAAAAAATTAAATAAAAAATTTTCTGAATTAAATGATACGATTTCTGCTCTTGTAAAAAAGAAGAAAACCTTTGAAAAAGTTGTAGATGATTATATCGTAAAAAAGAAAAAACAAGATACAGATGGTACAATAAAAAAAAATTTTGAAGAGCTGCAGAAAGATATTGCAGATGCTGCACAAAGTTATGGAACTCTTGTTAAATCAATACAAGAAGTTCAGTCTGTTCAAGATAGTGAATTCAGCACAGCTCTTGCAGGACAGCAAAAGCGGTTACCTCCTTTGGAAAAAACGATACAAGGATACATTGCTTACAAAGATGGTATGGCAAAGATGGTAGAAAGTGCTTACCAAAAAGTACAAGATGAAAAAAACGCAAACTTAGCAAAAGTAGTGCAAGAGGTACAAGATCATATAAACGAAACTAATACCCTTCTTAATCCTATTATAGGGCTTCTTAATAATCAGCAAAGCGCCGATGAATTATGGCAGAAAAATTTTCAAAGAATTGGAGTTTTATTGAATTTACTTTCAAAAGATAAGGCTAATTTGGATAATTTGTCTGCAACTCTTGGTGCTGATGATGTAACAATAAAAAGTTCAATTATTTCTTTAAATTCTTCTGTTTTTACAGAAATTCAAGCAATAAATGAGGTGCAAAAAAGAATAGTTCTTAGTAAAATTTACGGAACTTATGTTGAAGCAAATTTGCTAAAAAAAAGGATGACAGCAGATTCTAAAGATGATCAAAAGAGTTTTAACGCAGTGTGGGAAAAATATTTGCAAGACGGGAATACATCACTTGTTTTTTCAGAATATAATGATATTGTCTTACAGAAAAATAGAATTAAAGGAGTGTTATCGCAAAGTTTAGGTATTTTAAATACAATGGATAAAAGCAGTCTAGACGTTCAAAATCTGATAAAAGAAGTGGGACTTCTTCTTACACCAGTAGATGCAGAAACTACTTTAGATAAAATATTTGAAAACAACGTGGTTAGTAAATTAAAAGGCAAGGGACTTTTATGATATACGTTTCAACACATTTAAAAATTAATATCTCTAGAATGGGGGGCGCGCGTAGCCTATACGTGACTTATATTGTAATATCTTGATGTAGAAGAATAATTACTAATGTGGCGCACTGCTTGCCAAATTTATTTTTTTTTCGTATGCTACAATTCAGTACTGTGGTGAGAGGGTTCATGTCTAAGTTTGTGCGCTATAGTGTTCGCATTGTGGTGGCCGTTACGTTTTTTAGTGTTAAGGTTTTGGCAATTCAAAGCTTTAAGTTGGCAGAGTCAAGAATAGAGGATTTTTTTATAAAAAGCGGGCTTAAGCGGTCCTCCTCTTCTTGTGATATGGATGAGGTCAAGGCCGGGGCAACGTTTTTAAGTATTTTTCGTTTACTAGTTGATGAATATGTAGATCGTATTGGTCCTAAAGAAATGCAAAAAATGTTAGAAGGTGCTATTCAAGGAATGCTTTCTTCTCTGGATCCTCATTCTGGTGTTGTTCAGCAGAATCTTCTTGAAGAAATGGAAGGGGAATTTGGAGGGCTTGGTATTCAAATTTCTCCAGTTCCCATTAAAGGTACAGATCGTACCGAGCTTACCATAGTTTCTATTTTAGAAGGAGCCCCCAAAACTCCTGCGCAAATTTCTGGACTTAAACCAAAAGATGTTATTGTGGCAATAGACAGTACTTTTTATGATCGTTACGATGAGGCTGTGAAAAAAATGCGGGGGGCTCCCGGAACAAAAGTTGTGCTAACGATAAGAAGAAAGCTTTCTGATAAGGAAAAAATTTTTAACGTTTCTTTAACCCGATCTTTAATTAAGGTGGATTCTGTTAAATATCATCTTGAGCCGAATAGCAACGTCGGATATATTCGCATCGGTGTTTTTGACGCCAAGACCGGAATTTTGGTTGAAAAAGCTTTACGAAGTCTTTATAAAGAAAATCCAAAGTTAAATTCTATTGTTATTGATTTACGCAATAATTATGGAGGGTATCTTGATCAAGCCATAAAGGTAGCCAGTTTGTTTTTATCATCTGGTGTTGTGGTAAAAGTAAAAGATAAAAAGACCGTTCGTGAACATTCTGTTGTTCCTGGGCATGTTATTGTGGGGAAGGGGGGGGTATACGATGCCGCTTTGCTTGTTTTGGTGAATGGATATTCTGCTTCTGCTTCAGAAATTTTGGCAGCTGCCCTAAAAGACCACAATCGTGCAATCGTTGCGGGGCGAATGACTTTTGGGAAGGGATCTGTTCAAGAAGTTAAGGTGCTTGACTCTAAGTTGGCGTTTAAGTTTACTTCCAGTAGGTTTTATTCTCCAAAGGGGCTTCCTATTCAAGGGTCTGGGGTGATTCCTCATGTTATTTTTAAGACGCCTCATGATACATCAGAGGAAAGTAAAGTAGAGATTAAGGAAAGCAATCTTCCAGGGTCTTTAGAAAGAAAGCTGTTAGATCAAAGTGTAGCTCCTTCAAAGGAATCTTCGAAAAAAAGTTCTTCAAAAAAGGGTAAGCCTTCTGGGTATAGAGTTCCTGTTGAGCGCCCTATTCAAGTTGCAAAACAACTAATAATTCGTAGCGAAGAAAAAAATGATGGGGGGGGAGAGTCCACAGAAATGGATTACGAGCTATTGCAGGCTATAGATTTAGCAAAGGCTTTGGGATATCAATTTGAACAATATAAGATGAGGCAGGGGCGTGAAAATAAAAAGTAAGATATGGGGGGTCCCCAATTTTATTTCGTTACTTCGTATAGGGCTGACGCCGATTATTTGTTCGCTGTTATTGGTTCAATATGTGCACGCCAGAGAGTATGCTCTTATTATTTTTATTATGGCGTGTTTTACGGATTATGCGGATGGATATATTGCAAGACATCAAAAACAAACTTCTCAATTTGGTATGGTTTTAGATCCTTTTGCGGATAAGTGCTTAATGTGCTCTGTTTCTTTTACTTTAATGTATGCACAGTTTTGCGATGTTAAGAAGTTTTTGTTCCTTTCTTTAATGATGCTTAGAGATACGGCGGTTGGAACGCTTCGAAGTTTTGTGGGACATCGGCGCGTTCCTGTGCATAATTACGCTAAAATGAAGACTACGTTTCAAATGATGGGGATTGCTGCCATGATTTCTCCCAGCGCTTACGGAGATTTCATAGCATCGTGGTTGTTGTTTGTTAGTTGTGGTATCAGCCTGTACACGGGGGGAATGTATTTTTCTCAAGTATTTAAGCGATTTTAAAGAAAAAAGTTAAGAATTTTTTTTGCTGTTTTTCCATTTTTGTAATTGATCTTTTAGACTGCCTTTTCTTTTTTGGTTGTATACAAATCCTGGAAATTCTTCTTGGATAAGGTTCATATACTTTTTTAGCTCTACCTTTAATTGATTGTAATTAGTGGCTATTTGGCTGAATCTTTCGAAGTTGTCAGAAGAAAAACGAAGATTTTTGGAAGAATCTTTAGAATTCATTTTTTGATTTTCTAAAGCTTCTTCGTAATTTTTTTTGCACTGTTTTAATGAAGATATTAATTTTTGTTTTTCCTCTTCTATCTTATTTTTAGTGTTTTCGATTCTATGAATGTCTGTTGAGTTTTTTATTTGTTCAGCCTTAAATTGCGTTTCCAGCTCTTCAGTGTAAGATGTGCATGCTTCATAGTTTTCTAAAAGATTTCCAAATAAATCATTTGTGTTTTCAACATCTTTTCTTAGTTCTTGAATAGTTGTTTCTAAAATGCGCTGTTCTTTATTTTTTAGACTGATAAAATTTTCCAATTTTAGAACTATATCATCCAATTCGTTAATGAAGGAATTTTGATCTTTCTCAGAACTTTTACCAGATTTTTCGTTCCATTGAGTTTCAGCGTTTAGAGATTCTAAACCTAAAAACGTAATAGCTATAAAAAATAGAAAAATTTTAATCATCATTGGTGTATTCCTTCAGATTATTGCTCCTGACATTGCGTTTTAGATAACTGTGCTTGTAATGATTCTAAATTTGCCCGTAGATCTGTTATTTTTTGTTTCATATCCATGCAAGATAATTGACTATCAGTACTGGATTGGTCGGTATTTCTTTCTTCAAAGATTTTTTTAGATTTCTCACGAGCTTCTTCATATTGCTTATTTCTAATTTTCAGCTCTTCGATACGTCTTTTTCTTTCAGCATTTGTGTTTTTTTTTAATTCTAAATCCTGTGCAAAAACAGATTGAGTCGCAGCTGCTGCTTTGTTTAATTCTTCAACCTTTTGTATTGCAGTATCAAGGTAATCATTTGATTTTTTGTTCTGATCGTTTTGTATCTTAACGTTATGATCAATCAATTTATTCATGTCTTCTATTTTGGTACGCATAGATTGTTTTAGAAGCGCATACTCTTTTTTTAGTTCGTCAAGTTCTGTGCTTGTATCAGTGATCTTTTTTTGGGATTCAGTATAATCTTTTTCTGATTGTGTTCTTTTTTTCTCTAAATTTTCAATTACAATTTCGTTTTCTTTTTTTTCTTTTTCCAATTTATCTATTGTTGATTCTGCGTGTTTTTTTAAAATTTCGAGATCATTTACATAACGCTCTAATTTTTCAACCTCAAGACGATTCTCTGTGTTGTCTTTTTCAGAGTGTTCTAGCTTTAGCTGTATTTTTGCAACTTCCTCCTCAAGTACCTGTTGCATCTCTTCGAGCTCAGTATTCGCGTTTTGTGAATCGTTTAACAGTTGTATATAATTTTTATTAGTTTCGAGTGCACCAGCTAATTCTTCGTCAAGCTTTCTTTGCTTTTCTTCGCTAGTTATTCTAGATTCTTCTGCTAATGTGGCTTGATCTTCAAGAGTTTTTATTTTCTGTTCAAGCATTTGAATAATTTCTTCACCTTCTGCAAACAACGTGTTTACTGGAAATGCCAACAAAAGCAGGATAAGATATTTTATATTTTTCATAACTGACTATATGTTTCAATTTATACAAGTAATTATATTTTGAAAATAATAAAAAAATACTAATTTTAATTTTTAGTTTAAAAAATAATTTATTTACCGTTTTAAACGGGCTTAATATTAGGGTGGGGGGAATGCTGAATCTAAATAATCCAAAGAAACGAAATAGTCTTTGCATTTAAGTCCTATTTTTTTTAGTAATTGACTTTTTGTGAAAAAAACTAGCTGATCATTCCATAAGCCGTTATCTTGTGGGGATGGAGCATAGCAATACCTTTTTCCTTCTTGTGTATTCATATGTTTACATTGGGAAAGTTCTTTAAAGTGTTTTTTAAAAGAATATTCAGACGGTCCATGGCTGATTAAAATTAAAATTATTCCATCTTCTTTGCAGTATTCGGTAATAGATACTTCTTTTTCTATTAATGTTAACGTTGATTTTGTTTCTAATACAAACTTACACAACTCAAGAGCAGAAGTGTTTTTTACTTGATATTCTGTTAGGCTGGGTTCTACAACAAAGCTTATCCAGTTTCCAAACCCGTCTTTTGCAACCTGCTCTGAAAGTCCCAACGTTCGAAAAGGGACTAATCCTTTCCAGCAGTGTCCACAGTGAAGAAGCTCTACGCCTTGGGTTTCGTAAGATGCAGGGCAGGGGAGACGCTTTTCTCGTAAAACAAACCACCCTATGGCATCTAAAATTTGTTTTTGATGGGCGCGGGTACATGTATTTTGTTGTTTTTTAAAATATCCTCTTAAAAGAGCTCCTCCCACTCCTATTAAAACTCCTAAAACGCTTAAAACGATACAAAGCTCTATTAACAAAAATCCACGCTGGGTGCGTTTACAAAAAAAGGATTTAATTAGACACTTTATCATATAATGGTTTACGCAAAGCGCGCCTGAAGAGATTTGAACTCCTGACCTTTGCCTCCGGAGGGCAACGCTCTATCCGCTGAGCTACAGGCGCTTTTCCTTAACCAGTATAATGAAGTTTTCCGGGGGTATCTAGGGGGCTGAGTAAAAATTACTTAATAATTTATGTATTCCTATAAATTCAAGATGAAATTTTCTATACCTCCTGTCTAAGAACAGTCATTATTTCTAGATCATCACTGCAAAATGAAGTATTTAAAACATTAAGTAACCTTTGGTATTCCTTTTTGAATAAAATCAAGAAAAATAAAACAAGGTCAAAATGGGGATGCAGAAGATCTTGTCTTTTCTACTGAATATCATATAGGGGTGGCTTTGTTTCTTCTTGAATATCATACAAAGGGTCATTTGTTTCTTCTTGAATACACAAGGGGCCTAGGTCTTGTGCTTTGTCTTGTGCGGTAGTTTCATTTGTCCCCTGGGCGCAAGATTCAAGATCTTTGGCTTTTCCCATCACGTTGTGTTTTAAAATATGACACGCTGCCCCAAACGTCTGACTGCTTTGCTGAAGTTGACGATGGGCTTGATCGAATTTAGTTTCTAGACGGTGACACTGGTGAAGAAGTTGATTTGCTATTTCCATAATTTTTTGAGTTTGCTGAGCTAAACGCTCTTGACGCCATCCATAAGCAATGGTTTTGAGTAAAGCAATCAAAAGGCTAGGGCTGACAAGAACTATTCCTTTCTGACTTGCCCATTCTATAAGCTCTGGATTGACAGAAAGAGCAGAGCTAAGAAAAGGATCTCCTGGAAGAAAAAGCAGAACAAAATCTACGCTTCCTGGTAAATGTTTGGGATAGTTTTTTTCTGATAGTTTTTTTACGTGATGCATTAATAATCGCGTGTGCTCTTGAAGCTTGCTTTGATAAATTTTTGTATCTAAAGCATTACAGGCTTCTAGGTAGTGAAGAATGGGGGTTTTTGCATCGATAATAACAAAACGAGACTCTGTTAAATGAATGACAACATCTGGCCTTAATATGGTATTTCCTTGCTTTAGAACAAACTGTTCTTCAAAATCGCAATGGTTTAGCATTCCAGAAAGTTCTAGAACGCGTCTAAGCTGAAGTTCTCCCCATGATCCACACACATGGGGAGATCGTAGTGCAGTAACAAGATTTTGTGTCTGAGTCCCCAATTCTTTTTGATCTTGACGCATATGTAAGATCTGAGATTTAAGCTGTTCATAGGTGGAAAGACGCTCTTGTTCTATTCCTTTTAGATGCTGAAGAACTTGTTCAAGAGCTTGACCCAAGGGGTGCGCGGCTTGATGGATAAGATGCTGGTGTTCTTTTGATTGCGCCTGGTTCCATTGCTCTACTGCGGGTTTTAAAACAGAAAGACAAGTTTTTTGAAATTCAGAAAGCGCTTGATGGTAAAGAGATTCCATTGTGCGATTTAAAGATTCAGCATTCTGAGATTTTTCTATGGTTTGAGCTTGTATCTTGTCTTCTTGTATTTTATAAAGTTTTAATGCTTCTCTTGCAATATGCAAATCTTTTTGACAAAGAAGTTTGCTTTTGTATTCTTTAAGATACATTCCAAGACCGATTCCTGCTCCAAATATCGTTCCTGCAATGAAAGTTAGGATTTCAGTGCTCATGGCTATTATTAAAATATTAATATCTTTTTAAAGGTAACATAATTTTTTTAAGTTTGCTAAAAAAAGTAAGAACCTGTCTTCACAGTTAAGTCACCCGACGAATCAGTAGCATTGAATGGGGGATCATAACGCTGTGTTTTTCCGATTGAACGCCTATTTCATACTCCTTGGTTAATCGCCTAAAATGATTTAGCCAAGCAAGTGTTCTCTCTATCCCTTGTCTTTTCGCTAAAATTGCCCAGCCCGGCGTAATACGTGCAAAAATCTCTACGGTCTTCTTCAATAGACCTC
>NZ_ARPM03000105.1 GCF_000388175.3 Holospora undulata HU1
TCTTTTAAATCGCTTGGATAATTCTTCTTCTACACCTCCAATCCTTTTATATCACACTTTTTTATTCATGAATACAGGTTCTAAGGCTAGGCGCCAAAATTGAGCTATCTCCAGAAGACAACGGTATTGTCATGGAAGTCGATGAATTTTAGCATTATTTAAAAAAAAAGAAGCAAAAATTTGGATTTTTAAAGCTTGGAATTTTAAAGTCCAGGATCGTGCTGGAAAACTGCTCATCGATTGGGAATTTGGTGATCACTATAGTCAAACATTCAAACGACTTTTTGAACGATTAAAAAAAATAGAAAATTTTATTTTATTGCGCAGATCATTGGGCAGGTTTTAATAAAATTATTCCAAGTCCCCACCCCTTTCAGGGAAAAGATAAACCGTTTTCCATTGAACAAAACAACGCTCCACACCACCTTTGGTTTGCAAGGTTTTGCCCCCCTTGCAAACACACGATCACTTGAAATGCTAGAGGTAACACTGCGTGTTTTTGCGGTACTTCATGTTAATAAAACTTTGAAAATCAACCATGCTCCCTTTGGTTAAAGGTCTCGTTTTTTTAAATCGCATACAACTGAGCAAAAAAGGAGGCGGCGATTTCACCTAAATTTCTTTTAGTTAAGAGCAACTTGCTTTTTATTTTTTGAAGCTTACCTGACGCCTTTCGATTTTTGTCTATTGACTTTGTACAGGAAAAGGTCTTGGATCTTGTGTAAATTCTTGATAAAGTCTTTGATCTTCTGGAGACATATTTTTAGGATTTTCAGTACGAAGAATCCTGGGGCGAAGTAAAATCACAAGTTCTGTAATACGCTTAACCTTTTCTTCAGAACTAAATAACGCTCCTAACAGAGGAATATCACAAAGAAATGGGATACCAGAAGTCTTGTACTCTGAAGTTTCTTCCATTAATCCTCCAAGAATGATCACTTGGTTTTCTTTTGCAGCCACAACGGAATCCATTTCCCTGACCTGAATTACTGGAATTTCTGATTTCACTTGAGTAGCCATGCCTTTCATAGAAAGAGCGATGGCTGGATCGTTTTTAACATCAATGATGCGAGATATCGTTGGATGAAGAAATAAAACAATTTGTCCTGTTTCAAAATTAACCACAGGGTGTACGTACAAAATCAACCCAATAGGAACAGTCTGAATTTGACTTCTTGCTTTTTGAATATGAGGAGAATTGGCAGTCATCATAACTTCATCCATCTGCATTTCAAAAAACACTTCATTGCGTGCGACTTTTAGAACTGAGGCCTGATTGTTCAGTACTGTCAGCCTTGGATTGGCTAATGTGCGCACTGTTCCAAATTTACTCATAAAATTTGCAAAAGCGTTTAAGTTTTTTGTATCTATGAAGAATGAAAAAAATGCTCCGTCTTGCATATTTGCCTTTGCATTAATTGCTGCACTTAATGCGGGAAGCGCATCCCATTGAATTCCGCTTTTATGTTCATCGGTTAACTCTATTTCAATAATTTTAGCTTCAATAAGAATTTGAGTCGTTGCAAGTTTTTGCAGATGTTTTAGATATAACTCGATAGCACGATGCTGTTTGGAATTTCCCCATACAGATAGTGTTCCTGCGTAACGGTTTAAAGCATAGGATGGTTTTTCCTTATTAATAGGCTCTTTTAATATGTATTGAACATTATTTTCTAATTCTTCCCAAAAATTTACTTCGTTTTGACTTTTTATTTGGATAGAAGCACCATTTTCTTGAGAAAACGCTGACTTTCCCTTATTTCCCTGTCCTAAAATATCCGTCCTTACCGAAGTTTCTGTTTGAGTTTTTCTTGCACCTATTAAAAATTGAACGTTATAGATTTTTAAGTGAGGACTGTCTGGCGCAATATGAAGAGTGTCATTGTGGTAATAATACCGCAAATCATAAGTTGAGCTAAGATCGTCTAAAACTTTTTCTAAAGGTTTTTCTTGTGCACGGTATAAAACTGTTGTAGATTTAGCGCACGGTCGGTCAAAAACAATATTCACATTAGACTGTTTTGCCAGCTCGAAAAACACCTCCTGCAAGGGGAGTTGCCCTGATAAACAAATTGAAACAGGAATATCGTAACAGCACGGCTTAGAACATTTTTTTTGTAAAGGTATGCAGTGAACGCTAGAACGTTTACACACGGGTTTGGTAAGGCATAGAAAATCTTCTTTCGTTTTTTTTATATCAGGATCTTGGTAATTTTCTCTTTGACATCCACTTATAAAAAATATCCACATCCACATCAAAAAATTAGAGAAGAATGTATACATGTTAAGAAAGGATGTATCCTGTACCGCTAAAATAAATTTATCAGAAAGATTAATTTTATCAAGTGTTTACTTAAAATTACTACTAAATTTATTTTATTAAAATTTTGAGTTTTTTGATATAAAAATATAAAAAATAGCTCTTTTGTAGGATCATAATGAAAATAAGTTTTAATAATGGTACCGGTGTAAGATAGAAAAGCAGTAGGGATAAAAAATAAGTGTACTATACGGTAAGTCCAACCAAAGGAGGTACAATTTTAGTGAATAATTGCGTACGACCGCATGGGGGAGATATTTTAATTTAATTTTGAAATAAAGCGTTTAAATTGTGATAAGAAAGGTAATGAAAGATTAGTCGTTAGTAAAAATTTTAAAAAGATGTACCATAGTCATTTAGCCTGAAGATGGGATTTGGAAGAATGCAGAAATAGCCTCATAAAGTTTGCCAAATGCATTAATTTGGCATTTAATCCATCGTTTCATATTGACCAAGAATTTTTCAATTGGATTTAGATCAGGGGAATATGAAAGCAAAAAAATTACCTTACACCCAACAGATTCGATTAAATCTTTAGTTTTCTTTGATCGGTGAAAGGCAGCAATATCCATAACTACTCCCTTACCTGGCTTCAGCTTTTTTATTAAATGTTCCCCCCACATTTCGAATACCTTCGCGGTACTAGATCCATTAAATATCATCGGAGCTATCGATTTATTATTCACGAATATTGCTATAATATTTGTTCGCGCGTCATATTTAACACTTTTTTTACCTATCAGTTTTATACCGTTTCGCCCCAGCCTTCTATCTTTGAAAATCGTTAGCTCTATACCACTTTCATCGCTATATATAGTACTTTAGGTTGAATTAGGTGCAATTAAAGGAAAATGACAAAGAGCTACCGCAACGATTTAAGACAAAGGGTAAATTTAGATGAGGGGCGGGGTATTGAATCATCGCAACCATTTAAAATAAGTGTATCAGCGACAGGAAGGTGGAATAGAAAATTGGTATAGAAAAAACAGACAAAAAGCTGTTATTTTCCTAAGGGGCTTAGTG
>NZ_ARPM03000104.1 GCF_000388175.3 Holospora undulata HU1
AAAAAGCATCATTTTCAGAAAGAACACTGAATAATTTTATCTTATTTTGATCAGTGAAAAAAGATAATACTCTCCTTTTACAGAAAACATTCACATCTTCTTGTTCTATACATGTTTTTATCAATTTTTTAAGGGTTTCGTTATTTTGAAAAAGCTTGTCAAAAAAATCTGTTTTATTTCTAGAGGTATACTGGTCCAATACTAATTTTAAATCTTCACTATCTAAGTGTTCTACTACGGTGGCGTTTTCTAAAATCTTGTCGAAACTATCTGTATCTTTTTTACAAATACATTCGATCAATACTGACCCTAAATCTCTACTATCTAATTTTTCTAATACGCTGGCGTTTTCTAAAACCTTGTCTAAACAATCTTTTTTATTTCTAGAGATATAGTGACTCAATACTAACTTTAAACCTACACTATCTAAGTGTTCTACTACGGTGGCGTCGGTGGCCTTTTCTAAAATCTTGTCGAGAAAATCTAAGCTACTTATACAGCCACAGCCATAGACACAGTACTCCAATACTACACCTACACTTCTACTACTTAATTTTTCTACTACGGTGGCGTTTTCTAGAAGTTTGTCGAAAAAATTTGTATTATTTTCATAGATACATCTTTTCAATACGCACTCTAAATCCATACTATTTAATTTTTCCAAGACTCTGGAGTTTCCCAAAAGCTTGTAAAAGTTATCCTCTTCATTATTTGTGACACATTGTTGAAAAACGCCACCCCATTGATTAGATAGCGCGTCAGATACTTCTTTATCAGCAAAAATTTCTTCTATTTCTTGAGGTTTTACTGATTTTTTTGACAGAAGAATTGAAAACACCTCTCCCACATTTTTTTTTCCATGAATTTCTAAATATTTTTTGGCACATGACAAAATAGAAGCTTCTGGATTTTTTTGAAGAAAATCTTCCACAAAAAAACTCTGTTCCGAAGATGTCAACTGACCAACTGGATTGGAATATAAAGAATATGTCTGTGAGAAAAGAAGAAAAAAAGTTAGCAATATTTTTTGTTTCATAACACTTTTTTATTTATTTTTAACAACAATTTAATTTTACAATTCGGACAACCGAATGTCAAGTTCAATTTACTGCGTAAAGAGGTTAAGTATTTGTGGCTGACACCGCAGGCTTCAAAAATGCTTTTTTTGTAGGTAAGGGAAAACTCTAAAACAATTTTTGGATAATTAAGGAAACATAAAAACCTTGTTAGCGCACAGCACATTATACCAATTCCCATTGCTAAATAAGCGTATAATGATTACCTTTTAAGAAAAGGAGAAGTTTATCTTAGGTGTATAACAAACAGCTTAAATAGAATGGCATCCGCATTAAAACTATCAACCGCGCAGGTCGCAAAAGAAGCAAAATATTAGCTTAGGGAGATTGGTGAAGCTGCACGAATATCACGTAAAGTAGCAAAAGCAATTTCAGCCAAGACTCATGGCATTAGTCAAGGATTTACGACATAACTAGAACCGCTCTGTAATATGGAAATTAGCAAGTCAACCGTTCATCAAAAGATCAAGAAGTTAAATAGTTAAATTACTCCTATATTGAAGCCTCGTCCTAAACATTTCAAGCAGGAGCAAAACAAAGTTGCAGAATTTAAAAAAAGAGACTTTTAACCAAAGATAGCATGATTGATTTTCAAAGTTTTATTAACGTGAAGTGCCGCAAAAATACGAATTGTTCCCTCTAGCATTTCAAGTGATCGTGTGTTTGCAAGGGAGGTCGAAATCTTGCAAACCAATAGAGGTGTGGAGCGTTATTTTGTTTAATGGAAAAGATTTTTATCTTTTTCCCTGAAAGAGGTAGTTGCTTGGAATAATTTTGTAAAAACCTTCCCAATTATCTGCGCAATAAAGTAAAATTTTACATTTTTTTAATCGTTCAAAAAGTCGTTTGAATGTTTGATTCAAGTGATCACCAAATTCCCAATCGATAAGCCGTTTTCCAGCACGATCCTAGGATTTAGAAATTTAAGCTTTAGAAATACAATTTTTGCTTTTTTTTTAATAATTCCAAAATTCATCAACTTCCATGACAATACCTTTGCCTTCTGGGAAGGGCTCAACTTTGGCGCATAGCCTTGATCCTAAGGTGCCTGACCTCTTCAAAACGGCGGTCGCTCTGACACCAAAAAGCTGAGCAATTCGTTTCGTTGAAAGGTCGCTTGCGTATAAAACGAGGGATTGGAGCTTATCTTTTTCGGGCACACCTAAATTTACATGAAATTTTTTCCACATTTTTTACATTTGTACCGCTGAACCCCTCGAACAAAACCGCTTTTCAAGCAATCCGAATATTCACAAATTTTACATACAATCTTTTTTAGAGATTTTTAAAAAACATCCTTTACTAATTCTAAAAAAAATATCTTTAGTTAAAATCTTCGAATCTGACATAGGAACTCTGATTTTGAATTTTAAAATTCCTAAAATTCAAGATTTAATCTATTTGCTTATCTTTTCTTTAGAACCTGTATTTTAGCTAACCTTCTTAATAGGATCATGGAATGGGCTATCATGATCATGTTTCCAGCAGTCTCTATGGAAATTTCATAATCTTTAGATACCCTTTGCAAATAATTTAGCTATCCTATGTTCTTTCGAAGATTCAACACTTTGGAATTATAGCCCATCCTTGAGATATATGCTCTGAGATTACTATAGTTTTATTCAATATATTTCTTACAAATGCCTCCATGGGGGTTCTATATCCAGCATCTGCACACACTCCCTTTAATGTAGGATATTTTTGCAACATTTCCTTAAAAACTCTGCACCCAGCACCTGTGTCATTGGCCTTATGAACCCTTGATATGGAGCAGATTGCCTTGCCTATCAACACTACTATGCCGTTTACGTATCTTTTTTCCCCCCATCTATACCTATTTTTTCTGAGGCTCCTGTGGGGTTAACACTTGTTTTAACACTTAGTGAATGATGCTATAGCTGGGATTCTTACTCCTTTCATACTTAATTCGGCTTATCTTAACAAGTTCATGCATCCGAATGTAC
>NZ_ARPM03000103.1 GCF_000388175.3 Holospora undulata HU1
ATAGCATCATTCACAAAGTGTTAAAACAAGTGTTACCCCCACAGGAGCCTCAGAAAAAATAGGTATAGATGGAGGGAAAAAAGATGCGCAAACAGCATAGTGGTGTTGATAGGCAAGGTAATCTGCTCCATATCACGGTTTATAAGTCCAATGACACAGGTGCTGGGTGCAGAGTTTTTGAAGAAGCGTTGCAAAAATATCCTACATTAAAGGGAGTGTGTGAGAACTCTATTGAATAAAACTATAGCAATCTCAGAGCGTATATCTCAAGGATGGGCCATACTTCCAAAGCGTTAGATCGTCGAAAGAACATAGGATAGCTAAATCCTTTTCGAAGGGCGTCTAAAGATTATGAAATTGCCATAGCGACTGCTGAAAACATAATTACAGCCCATTCCATGATCCTATTAAGAAGGATAGCTAAATCATGAATACAGGTTATTAGTTCAGGGCAGCAGTGATGATGGAATTTTCTGATGGGTTCATCTCTAAAATCGAGTTATTTTATGACACAAGCCTCTTTCAAGAAAAGCGAAGTGAGATTTTTGAAGGCGGTAATTAAGTGATGAAAAGTAAATTTGGCCTATTGTGCACAGTAATCTTCTTTTAAAGACGATATATTAAGGCCCGTGCTCAATTAAGTTGTTTAGAATTTAAAAGAGAGGTGTGTTAAATAAGACGTTATGGATTTCATGATAATCAGTGGGATAAGATAAATTATTTTTTGCCTGGAAAACAAGGAGATGTGCGTACAGCCAAGGACAATCGCCTGTTTTGGGCGATTTTTAAGCCTTGCACAGTCAAAAAGGCGTATGGAAAAGCGTTTTTGAAATCTTAGCCAGTGGCACTGAAAACGAGTACGCAATGAACGATCGTACCTCCCCATCAACACAGCGTTGGAGCTAAAAATAGATTGGGACCAAGAAGCCGTCTAAGCACCAAGATTAGTGCAATCTGCGATGCCCAAGGAAATCCCACCGGCAATCCCATCACTTGACAAAAAGTCAGGACCATGATCTGGGGGGGCGTTGATGGATCACCTCATGAATGCTTCGTGAGGAAATCGTATGGTGCCGATGAACGCAAGAACTTAAAGAAAAAGGACCTAAGGCTGTTATTCCCCCAAAAAGGAACTGTTTGGAGCCTTCATATGATGATAAATATAAATATTATTGGCCGTATCCTCAGTTGAGGACGAGCCTTAGTTCATACTTATTTTAGGGGTATGCAAGAGGTCTAGTAGTTTTGGCAACTGGTCATTCACAACGACTTACCTCGCAAGATATGCCAAACAGTTGGGAATGCGCCAGTAACGTATTGAGGCGCTTTGTTGGACGTAAGGTGCGGCATCAACCCGTCAAGGTCAGTCACTTCAGCACTATCTACTAAAAGGAATTATAGAAAGTTGGAAAGTATTTACTCTAACTCAGCTCTATTCATAGACGTTATAATCCAACCTAGTGAAACACAACAGATCTGCTTTTTACGGACAAAAATTCTCAAATCAGAATCTTAGTTAAATTGGTTAAACGAGCCACTTCTGCTTTGCTAATACCATAGAGAGAACCACTTTTTGCAAGAGTGGCATGCCCATTACACTCTACTTCATAGGCTGACTCCCAAACTTCTTTAGAATCAATCACCAAAAAATCTTCATTATCTTATAAAAGCAAATCTCAAAAAAATGAACTCCTCTAATTTACCTTAACTTCACCCGAAATTACTGTGAATAAAATAACTATTATCTTACCCACAGTACAACTTACTATTTTCTAAAATTTTTTAGTCCTACCATATCTTACATTTTTTTATGATATACTATAAAATTACTTAATTTTTTATAGACTCTTTTTATTTTAACTCTTTGTTTTTTCTCAGCAACTTAACTTAGAAACTGAGAGTTAAATTCTGCCACCTACTCTTCCATCACTTCTTGACTGATAGAAGTTCCTCCAGTTTTTCCCCTAACTTTTTTAGATCTTAACAGACCTTCACTTTCTTCATCTGCTCTGAAAGCCTCTGCACCTCTTGTACAAAACAGACCTTCACTTTCTTCACCTGCTCTGGAAGCCTCTGCACCTCTTGTACACAACAGACCTTCACTTTCTTCATCTGCTCTGAAAGCCTCTGCACCTCTTGTACAAAACAGACCTTCACTTTCTTCACCTGCTCTGGAAGCCTCTGCACCTCTTGTACACAACAGACCTTCACTTTCTTCATCTGCTCTGAAAGCCTCTGCACCTCTTGTACAAAACTGACCTTCACTTTCTTCATCTGCTCTGAAAATCTCTGTGCCTCTTGTAGGCAAAGGATCTTCAAACTTTACCTTTAACTGCCCCCTATTACTTTGAGATCTTTCCGAGACAGCATCTCTAGGAAGCGATGTGGGAACAAGCCCTTTAAATTTTTCACTTTTTCTAACTGCTAGCAACTTTGGACGATGCGCACACAAAGAAGCTGAAGTTTCAAGAAAAGCAACAAACAAAACAAAAATTTTTATTCCTTTCATGGAAACACTAATAAACCTTCACGCGAATATTCTATTTCATAAACAGAATTTTTGTCAACCAAAAAACGAAAATTGTTTAGATAATTCAATAACTTACATATTGGCACTGTTGCAGAAGAAATGCTTTGTCCAATTTGAGCTATTTAGATCATCATAAAATTAAAATCGGATATTGATTAGATAATTCAATAAATTATTAATGATGATAGGACAGATTCAGCAGTTCTTTTACTAATTTTTGGAAAATTAATTATTACTTGATCCAGAAGTTAATTAATATTTTTTTGCATACTCCCCCTCACTTTTTTTCAGGTAGTTTAAAAGATCGCTGAAATCAAAGAATAAGAGTTTATCTTTGATCCACCTGAGTCCCCTTGTGTTCTTGTGTAAGGGCCGTTATAGAAGCGTCTAAAATAGCAACAGCGACAATGGTCATAAGTTTGGAAAGTCTTCCCAAATCTTTCATAGGGGTATTTTCAAAGTTAACCCCTTGCGTTTTCATAGTTCTGAACAGCCGTTCAATATCCCATCTTTGTTTGTTTAGTACCCGGTCTTTATCTTGAGCAAA
>NZ_ARPM03000102.1 GCF_000388175.3 Holospora undulata HU1
GCCCCATCCTCAATTAAGTTAATTTTTTATATTTTTTGAAAATTTAATAGAAAATTCAGAAGGATTTTGTATTCAATGAGACGGTATGCGTTGAGGCAGAGGGGTCGGCTCAAGGATCTTTTACCTGGAACCTCGGGAGGTGTGCGCGTTACAGCAAAAGATACCCCCCTCCTGTTTGTGTAGGCTGTTTTATACCGTTACCGTGCAGGAATTTCGTGGCCGGAGAGGTTTGGCGCTTTTAAAGCTATCCATCCGCTTTACGAGTTAGAGCCAAAAGGGCGTATAGAAAAGAGTCTTTTAGGCGCTGGCAAAAGACGCCAAAACGAGTACGCGATGATCGATTCCACGATTGTGGGCGCCTACTAACACAGAGCTGGAACTAAAAAAAACGAGAACCAGGCCATCCTGAGCACTAAGATTCATGCAATCTGTGACGCCCAAGGCAATATCACTAGTAATCCCATCGCTTTTCACTTGACAAAAGGTCAGACCCATAATTTGGAAGGCGCTGATCACCCCGTGAAGGCTGGTGCGGTACTTGCCGATAAAGCGTATGATGCCGATGAAAGGAGGCAGAGAAAACTCAAAGAAAAAGGGGGGGGAAGGCCGTGATCTCTCCTAAAAAAACCCGTTCAGTGCCTTCAAATTATGATACATATCTTTTTAAATCCCGTCTTTGATCGGAGAATTTCTTGGCCAAAATGAAAGCAATACAAAGCCATTTCCCTGTGCTATGAAAAAACGTCTTAGAATTTTCTAGGCGCTATTCACTTGGCTTTACTTGTCGTTTGGCTTAATTGAATACGGGCCTTAGTATGAAATCATTAGACCAGCTGTGTTAAGTATGATTTTATGTAAATTTTATGAGAAGGTAAGGCGGGATTGCCCATCTAAAGTAAGTCCCCTTGTCGCTAAGATACGTAAGGATTCAGAAATGTTCAAGGACATTTGAACGTTTGTTTGGACTAATACTATTTCCCGATACTAAATGGAGAAATACGAAGCGGTACATATATAGTAATTTAGGTTGAATTAGGTGTGATTTTTTGTTAAAACAAAAGGAAAATGACAAAGAGCTGCAGCGATTTAAGACAAACTTTTCGTACGTGGAAGCAAGCCAAAAAAAGCGAATTCAGTATCAAGAATCGATCAAATATATGCGTATCCAAGTCTTGTATATATTGATGAAAGCGGCATCGATATGGCTATGTGCAAAGACAGAAGCCTGGGGCAGAAACAGTGAAAATTCGGTTGGAAAAAAGAGTAGAAAGTAGTATCAAAGAACAAATAGTATTGCCGGTTTGGTTAATAACAATCCGATAGCACCAATGGGGTTTAACGGATCTTGCGAGACAGTATAATTCCAAGCCTGGGTAGAATTTTCTGATCAAGGACTAAAGCATAGTCAAGGAGTTATTATGGATAACGCCTCTTTTCATAAATCTAAGAGAAGTAGAAAATTAATAGAATCTGTAAAATGTAGTATAATTTTTCTACCTCCTTACTCTTGTGATTTGAATCTAATAAAGAAATTCTGGGCTAAATGAAGAGGTGGACAATATACTAAATTTCAACTCCCTATTCGATGCTATTTTTTACTTTTTTAAAACATCCAATTCAACCTAAATTAATATATCCTATCGAACAAGATTTACGAACCCCTTGGGGCTTTAGAAGCGGTGCTTTGCGAGTTTGTGCGCGAGTTTAAAAATACAATTGTGAAAAGTATATGTACCGCTTCGTATCTCTCCATTATAGTATCAGGAAATGGTATAACTTATCTGTCCATTTATGTAATGGAATCTGGTCATAATCTCTTTAATCAAGATCATAGAACGAGTAATCATGATGATGTGTCGATCTTTAACCTTTTTTCTTCTATAAGATTTTTTTATTTTTATGTAGAATTATGATTTTTATACTATAAAAATCAGTAGAGATCCCCCTAGAAGCGCAGTTTTTTCTAAATCTTCTTATGTCTAGTATAATTATAAAAGCTTTTCTCGTTATTCAGGGAAAAAACTCCGAGGAAAGATGTTGTCAGTAGAGAGGCGAGTGAATTAACCAACAGTTATTTACTTAACTTTTTTGCTCTTTCCATAGTTTTCCTTTCCAAAAGAATATTTATTACTCATGTTTCAAAAATTAGCTTTTTTCGTCTCTTGTAATTTCTATTTTTTTTTTGTAGAATGGTTGAAAAGAAGCGGTTGGGGGAAATTGTGGCAGTTCCAAAAAAAAGAACTAGTTACTCTAGACAAAGAATGCGTAGATCTCATGATCACGTAAAAATTCATCCCGTGGGGACGTGCAAAAATTGTGGTAAAAATAGGTTTCCTCATCATATGTGTTTAGAGTGTGGGTATTATAATGGAAGGAAAGTAATTACGACGAAAACGGAGTTGCGTGTTTTGAAGCAAAAGAAAGAAGAAGATTAGTATGGTTCGTCTTTCTGTGGATGTTATGGGGGCAGATGCTGGAGTGGAAGAGCTTCTGAAGGGGGTTTGTCTATTTCATGAAAGGTATCCAGAATGTAAGTTCCTGATTTTTGGTTTAGAGTCTGAGTTATCAAAGGCGTTAACAAAGTTTTCTCTTCCCTCTCATCTCTTTGAAGCTATCTATACCCCAAGTTATGTAAACTCGCAAGCAGAAGTTTTGGCTACGTTAAAGTCTGGGATGGATACTAGTATGTCGCGTGCTTTGCATAGTGTTGTTTCTGGGCAATCTAAAGGAGTTGTTTCTGCTGGGAATACTGGAGTTTACTTAGCGCTTTCAAAATCTATCCTGAAGACTTTAGAGGGGATTCTTCGTCCCGCCATTGTTTCGCAGATTCCTACGTGCAGAGGAGAAAGCGTTATGCTGGATCTTGGAGGAAGTTTGGAGAGTTCTAGTAAGGGGCTGGTTCAGTATGCATTGATGGGGAAAATATTTTGTCAGAAAGTTCTAGGGGTTGAATTCCCGTCTGTTGGTTTATTAAATGTGGGAACTGAACTTCAAAAAGGGAAAGAGTCTTTAAAAGAAGCTTATGAGGTTTTAAAACATCAACAAGGGATAGATTTTTATGGCTACATAGAAGGAGACGATATTTCTAAGGGAACAGTGGATGTTATCGTTACAGATGGATTTACTGGAAATATAGCGCTAAAAACGGGGGAAGGCACTATGCGTATGATGTCTTTTATGTTGGGAAGAGCGTTTCGAAGTTCTTTTTATGCTAGGTGTGCGGGCTGGATTGCTAAGCCTTTTCTTCAGGATTTTAAGTCTTATTTTGATCCAAGGATTTATAACGGTGCTTTATGGTTGGGGGTTAGAGGTATTGCAGTAAAAAGTCACGGGGGCACAGATGCTATCGGGTTTTCTCATGCATTAGAAACTGCTTACGATATGGTTCGTATGAATATTGTACATGAAATTCAAAATACTCTTTTAGAGCGATCTTTTTAGAATTTAATGATTTGACATAATGAACACAATTATTTTAATCCTTTTTTTGTGGCTTTAGTAATGCGATTTACTTACTTATCTTCTTGTGAAATTATCGTTTTTTTACGATAAAGTTGTGATTAAAGGTTTTATGCTAGAATTATGATTCTTGAATAAAATAAATAAAAGGTGCTTTGTTGAGTGTGTATAAAAAGAGTTTATTAGGTATGGGGTTATCAGTACTGTGTATAGGGGTTGGGATATGCGTAAATCGCTGGATGCCGCTAGCTTCTAGAAAAGACGATCTTAAATCTCAAGAGGTTATGCAAGAACGCTACATAAAAACAGCTTTTTCTCAAGAAAAAAAAAACTTTTATTTAAGTTTTCGTTATCCCGGTAATGTTCCTGTTACGCACACGTTAATCGCTTTTACGTCTCTTGCCTGTCATGTGTGTAGTGCGTTCCATAACGAAACCTTTTTAAAGATTCAATCGTCTGATTTGTATACTTCTGGAGCGCTTCGAGTTATTTTTGTAGAATATCCTGCAGATCGTGTAAGTTTTTTTTCTAGTGGGTATGTCTGGGCTTGTAAAAATCCAGGTTCTGCAAGAGACCGTTTAATGAAAAATCAGTCTACATGGAACTTTCATAACGAATCTGAACAATCTGCAGAAAAGGTAGAGAATTTAAAGTTAGAAAAAGTTAAGAAAATTTTAAAAACAAGCAAAACATTATCAAAAAAAGAACTAACGACATTGTTTGAAAAGAAAATGCAAGCACAAAAAGTCTTTGGTATTACAGACGTTCCTTTTTTTGTGTTATATCAACCCAATCGTTCAAAAGGAAATCGTATAAAAACACGAGTTGGAGAAGTAGAGTGGGATACTTTTCATTTGTGGCTTGAAAGTTCTAATCCTTAAAAAAGATTGTAAAAATGGTACTTTCTTGTAGATTAAAGATTTTCTTTTAAAAAAATTAATATGTAGCTAAATCAGTATAAAAAGATTACGAGAGAAGGGAATTGAAATAAGCGATCAATTGAACAAGATAATGTTCTTCTTATATGTTTTGATTTGGACCATTTTTTCTCAATAGGATTGAGATCAGGGGAATAAGGAGGCAATAAAGAAAACTGTGACCTAAATCTTCTAGCATTTTTTGCATAGCTTTTTCTTTCATTGTAACAAAAAAATCACACCTAATTCAACCTAAATTACTATAGTTATGGATAATGCCTCTTTTTATAAATCCAAGAGAAGTAGAGAATTAATAGAATTTGTAAAATGCAGTATAATTTTTCTGCCTCCTTACTCTCCTGATTTGAATCCGATAGAGAAATTCTGGGCTAATATGAAGAGGGGGATTGAATGCAATATACTAAATTTCAACGCTATTTCGTGCTTCTTTAAAATATCTAATTTAACCTAAAGTACTATACCTATTTCTTTTGGAAGGTTTGGTAATAAAATCTGCTGCACCCAAGATGTAAACCTTTTGTAAGCGAGATATGAACCCCATTACAATTATAGCTTTGCCAAAAAGCGCCTATGGGATTTGTTCTCTCCCAGTCGTGAGAGCCATAATACTGCTTACCTTTATCAAAGTATCCATGCGTTCTTGGCATATCATGAGCAAAACCACTTTCATCACTATATCTGCTTATCTATCTGATGCCAGAAGTGCTGACTTCTAACCTCTTAGCCCTTTCATAGCACCTGTCTGGAAATTCTTCTGTATAATTTTTCTTTGTCTAATTTTGTCCGCGGTTTATTCCTTTTGTTGACTCCTTCAAGATTTTTGCTCCATCTTACTACTGCTGATTTAGATATGCAAAATCTAGCGGCTACTTTTCAAATGATAACCCGTGCTTTGTTTTTAATACTTTTTTCGAAAATCTAATGAATATGTCATAACTTTAATTATATAATTTATTACATAATTATAACTCTATCCAGCTCCATTGTCATATTCTTTTTATCATGTTTATCTATATCTTTATAAAATTCACGAGAGTGCGTTTTGGAATCTTATAGTGGGATTTTCCTGACGACCTGTCTTTAGAAGTCTGCTTTGATTAGCTAAAATATTGTAAAAAATTACGATATATGAAGTTCAAGTAAATCGCCCAGAAATCTAGATAAAATCTTTTATGAAAAGTATTAATTCTATTTTTTTAATACGATTCAAATCTGAAAAACAGGTAAAAAACTAGAGGTGCAAAGCGCAGCCATTCTTTTAAGAATTTTTGAATTTCTTTACTTGTGTGGAAGAATATAAATATTTTTTAGTTCACACTTTTTTGAAGAATGTAGAGTTTTTATAGTGAGTTTTTAAATATCTTTTTTCTTGTTTTGAGCTTTCTTAGTCATTTTTTTCTTTCGAGTACAGCTAAGCCAATAATTTTCTAATTCTGACTGAACTAATTTTTTATTCCCGGAAGTTCATTTATAAAATTTGTATACCATTCTTCTTAAGCATATTAGTGGTTAAAGTCTAAATAAAAAGCTTCGTGGAAGATATTTTTACCTAAATAAAAATTATTTTCCGCGAAACAAGTTTTTATTAATTTTTTACGAAAACGTAGTTTAAAAGTTGCTTAAAATCTTACTCTTGTCTAGGAATAGGCTTTTGGAAGTTTTCCACAGGCTTAGGAAAAAAACAATAAGATGCTGAGCGCTTTGAAAATCCCCACATAACCAAAAGTGTTACAGCGTTTTTCGAATCTTCGTCTTCCGGATTATAGTCAACACCGTGAGGCAATTCTTGAACGGAACTAAAATCTACGCCACATTGTGTTAACTGTTCTTTAATTTTTGAGGATAAGTCATTTGCTTTATCTCCAAACCACAAAAAAGTATTTTTATTTGGAAGAAAAAGTTTTTCTTTTCCGTAAGATTCATAAACATCTTTTACAGCAAAAGAGGCTACGCAAATCGTATTACCGTCAATATGAGGAGGCTGGTACCGAGAAGGTCCTGTTACTAGACGCAACTGCATTTCAATATTTTCCCATCCCTCTTGATTATTTTTCAGGGTTTTGAAAATGTTAAACTCTTTACGAAGCTGTAAACCAATAGTACTAAGAAACTCTTTTTCTTTTTCAGATAGTGAAGAAAACATTTCTTCGTCTTCAAATTTTTTAACCACAACTGTAGTAGACGGAGTGTTTTTCGGATAAAGGCCAGCCTTTTGAAGTATTTTTTTCATAGTACTATGAAATTCAATTAGTGAAGTTTCTAAATTATAAACTGACGGACGATCTATATCAATCAAGTTAACAGCAGTCTTTATTCCTTCCTGTGTGAACGGACAAATAAAACGGACACTTTTATCTTCTTTTTCTCTTATTCCTATCGCTTGAGTTCCATCCGTTTCTTTTAAAGAAACATTATTATCTCTTGCATCTTGTATTAAATCCAAAAAACTTTTTTTGCATTGTTTAATAATTAAGTTAATTGGATCAATAATTGATGGGAGAGGGGAAAATCTCCAAACGCTTTTTGTACCTTTTCCTAGCTCTTCTCTTTCAAATATTTTATTTTCTTCTTGATCTTCTAACAAAAAGCTCTCAGAGCAATTATTAATAATCGCTTGAAAACTTTCTTCTTGCGAGTCAATAATCGTACTATCACAGTCAGCAGGAACGGAATGATTCAAAACGGCTGTTTTTTCTTGATTTGCATCTACCGCAAAACCATTTCCTATTCCATTTCCCTCTGCAGAATAAACTGAACTCAGCAGCATAATAAAAATTTGCATAAATTTTTTATTTAACGTAACCATTTTAAACTCTTTTTTAGCAAAGGATACGATACAGACGCTACAAAAAAAAACAAGTATTGTCAATACGATAATTTTAAAAAATTATGATTATTTTGTTAAATTTCGGTAAAAATCAATAGAAGAGTCTTGAGGTGTCCGATGCTTTTTTGATCATTTAATGGATTTATTTTTGTATATACAAAAAAATAATTAAATATTTAAAATTTTTATAAAGTTCTTAATAAAGAGATTTAATAAGTTTTTAAAAAATTAATATTTTATATTTTTTAAATTCTTTTATATCATAAAATAAATTTATTCATTAAAAATAATAAATATTTTAAAAATTAAAAAAAATATAAATCAGGAGGCAGAACGAAAAATATACCCATTTACAAATTATTTATAGAAAAATATTTGCTTTCAATGTTAATCAATAAAATAACGGACGTTAAATATATTAAAGTACATTCTTTGAGTACTTGTTTTAATTCTGCGATTTAAAACAAGTAGCTATGTCATTAAAACTTTTTAAGAAGACACATTTTTAATATGCTAAACCTATACACGTATTAAGCTAAAATTCAAAGACATGACATTGTTTTAACTTTTTTGAGAGTGGAAATACTGACGGTACAAAGGAAAAGACCAGCGTAAATTGTAAAGGGCTTGATGCATTTCTTCTTTCACCCTAAAAAACCCACACAATGCCCTGGTCCAAGAGGAAAGATTTCTAAGATGCTCTCTTCCCATTTGTTCGATAAAAGAAAACTCAGACGTTTGCTGGACAATTCTTGGCTCGATCCCTACAAATTTAAGATTCAGTTTATGAGATTTTGTATAATAATGATCTACCGGAAGCGTTAGCGGGAACGCTCTGCATAACAAACATCGCGCTCCTTGCTTGGTTAATATGTAGGCACCTGCTCCAGTTACCGCACTTAAATAAGCACACAATTTGTGTCCAGTTTTAAAGCGCTTTATGGGTAAAGGTGTTCCCCGGTGATTAAGCTGCAGACTGCATAGATCCCACTCAATTTTCCTATCTTGAGTAGAAAAATCATTTTCTTGTATTGCTTCTAATTCTTTCAAAATATTAAGCAGTAGATGTGGATCGAATGTTACATCATCTTCTAAAACAAGGCAGTAGTCTTTTTGTGAGTTATAAAATACTTCCCACACTTTAACATGGCTAAGGTAGCATCCGATTGTTCCTGTGCTTAAGGGTTGTCCAAAATTTCGAACGGTTTGATGAATGTCAAACGGGATATGTGAAAAATTTTCATATTTTCCATCGATAGCTGCTACGCGTTTTATATTGAAATCGGAACATTTTAATAACCTATGCGTTATTTTATTCCATCGCTCTTTGGCGCGATCTAGGTTTATAATGTACGTGTCAATCATTGGTACTAGCTTGTAGATAAATGTAGATAAGCACTTTTTATTCTATAATAGTAATTTTTTTTTTCAATAAAAAAATTACATATATAGTAATTTAGGTTGAATTAGGTGTAATTTTTTTGTTATTTTTTTTTGTTAAAATAAAAGAAAAACGACAAAGAGCTACAGCAACGATTTAAGACAAAGGTGAATAGAATATTTAGATGAGGGGGCAGGTATATTGAAGCATCGCACCTATTTAAAATAAGTGTATCAGCGATAGGAAGTTGGTATAGAAAATTGGCATAGAAAATGCAGACAAGAACTCAGTTATTTTTCTAAGAAGCATGGTGGCTCAGAAAAAAAATTGACTTAGAGAAGCTTGAAGAGTATGTCAAAGAAACCCAAAATATGCCCTTGAAAAAAGCTGCTCAAAAATTTTGGGTAAGTATTTTTACAATCAGTTACTGGTCAAAAAGATTAGGCTATACCAAATAAAACTGAAAGTGTTGGACTAATGCGTTAAAAGCAGTCATTGACACGCTCGACAAGATCCATAGCTATGTTGTCCCAGATTTTGTCGAAAAAATGCAGCATACTTCTTGCAAAACTCTTTGGCAGAGACAAAAAATCGATTATTGCGCACATGTTCATTCTTCGATGGGGTTCAGGGGTTGGGGGGGGGTAGGGCATAAGTGTTGAAAGTGTCAAAATAAATGTTTAACAGCATTGAAATCCCCTCCTGAAATAATAATTAATGTTTTAATAAAAGATTTCTCTAGATCTCATGTAAATTGAAATAATGGAATTTTGAAGCCATGCAGTTTCTTTCTAGCCTTGTA
>NZ_ARPM03000101.1 GCF_000388175.3 Holospora undulata HU1
CCCCCCTAAAAAGAACCGTTTAAAGCCTTCATATTATGTACATATCTTTTTAAATCCCGTCTTTGATCAGAGAATTTCTTGGCTAAACTTAAAGCAATACCGCACCATTGCCACACGCTATGATAAAAGGTTTGTAAACTTTTTTAGCACCATTCGCCTGACTTCAATTATTCTTTGGCTTAATTGAGGATGCGATTTTTTTAAAAACTGTATTTCGATGTTTGGTTCAAAAATTTTACTTTAAATCTCCCCAATAGAATCCATTAAAAAAAAATTTTTCTCTCTTCTGATGCGATGATTACAAAACTTTAATTTTTTATTTAATTGTGCCACGTGAGTTTCTAAAGTCAAAGTTTCCATATCATTACTGTATTTCCAAACTTCTTTTAAAAGTTCTTCTTTATTAATTTTTTCCTTGTATCGTTCAAGAAAATAAACAAGAGTCTTGTATTCCTTTTCTCTTAAAAGAAAATTTCTCTTTTTTGTAATGATAGTATTATGATAAAAAGAAAAATCTTTTAGTACATATCCAACTTTTTGTTGAAACGCTTTTAAGTCTCCCAAAAAAACTAAAAAAAATTCTGGTAATAAATAAAATTTCTTAGAAATCCAATCTTCAAAAACACAACGATTATTCATTACATACACACATGCTAACGAAGATTTTTTTTCCCAAGATTCTCTCAACTGAACCTCTGTGCTACAAAATGAAAGAGTGATTTCAGCGCAGCTCTGCTGAATAATCTCTTCCCACAAAGAACACCACAACACATCTCCGTAACACAAAAGTTTTCGCCTCACAACGCGAATCATAAAAGCTAATCAATATCTCGCACTTCAATAGACTCAAGAGCTAATTTTAAATGCTTTCCCGCACGAAACACAGGAACAAGAACCGCAGGAACCGTAACAGAAGCGCCAGTTTTAGGATTGCGAGCTACCATCTCTGGACGCAATCTTGCCAAAAACGATCCAAACCCCGTCAACCGCACAGAACTCCCTTCTTTTAACGTCTCTGTTACCACTTCCAAAAACTGATCCAATACCTGATTTACCGTCCCTTTATTAATTCCGCTCTTAGAAGCTATCTTAGTAACAAGATCGATTTTGGTCACTCCGGTTTTCATTATCACCCTCCAGGATAAAACTCACTTATTTAACTTAAAACTTTACTTTTAACCCAGACAAAACCGCAGCAGCGGAATTACTTGGAGTAGTAGGAAAAGGAAGCTTAGTTAGCGCAGCCCCAGCTGTCCCCATATAAGGCCAAGCAGGATTAGACATTTTGTAGCTAATAGCCACTTCTAAAAAACACTCCACCCCGTCTACCAAAGCCCTATCCCCAGATAGAACCCATGCACTCCCTTTGGCCTTTATAGAATTTCCTTCTTGGTCCGGTCGAACAAATCCAGTATGAGAACCCGTCCTTAAATACCCTAAAGAAACCCCCCACTGATTTTTTAACACGTATCCAAGACCTGCATTAAAAGTATAATTTTTTCCACAGGAATTAGAAGAATACATCATGCTGGGAAGCTTTTCTTTTACTCCGTTATCTAAGGTAAGCGAAGGCGTCAAACTAGGTAAATCATTCTTCAAAAAACCAGAACGCCCATTATAAATGTATTCAACCCCCAAACACCAAGGACCGTAATGAGTATTCATCGCTAAATCCCAACTGTTATTACTGTATACTCTTAAGAGAGGCTGCTGGGGAATAGCAGGACGCGTCCTCCCGTGTATACGAACAAAAGACATTGAAATTCCAAATAACTCTTTTTCTAAAGAATAACGAACAGATTGTGCAAAACTGTTCATATCGAAAGATGCTTTTAACGGATCTTTACTATTAAAAGCTGTATTCATCTTCGCTTCCCCCACCATTGAAGTATTAGGCGCGTAAGAAAGACCAAATTGAACAGCACCAAAACGCTTAATATCTCCAAAGTTTGGAGAGAAAAAAACAATTTTTGTGGAAACACCTGTATCTCCCTTCATACTAGGAAACATATAAACCCCTGTCGTAGGGTTAAGAAATCTACTCATAGCCCCATCTGTACCACCAGTTCCCCTAAAAAAAGACACAGGACCTGCTACAGCACGATTTTCTATACCTTTGGTATTTCCTAACACTAGAGTTCCGTAGAAAGTATCTACTTCTGCAGCTATCTCACGAACCGACTGTTTATTATCTGGATCTCCTGTAAAAGCAATAAAGACAGCAAAAGTTCCTTCATTGGAAAAAAAAGGCTGCTCTGCGCGCACCATAAATTGAGAATTATTAACGTTCAACTGACTTTTCGCGACATGAGAGTATATCTTTTCCCCGTTCCCAAATAACCCTCCAAGATTAAAAACACTCCCAGAACTTGGGGGAGTAAAAAGAACAGTATAATCGGTCTTGTTTTGCCCCAACGTCATAGTAAAACTTGCTTTTCCAGAAAGTAATAAAGAAAATCCCCCATTTTCTTTTTCTTTACTAGATGGAACTTTGCCAGATGAAGCAAAAGTGGCTCCTCCTCCCATCCACTTTTTGTCTAACATCTTTACATTTGAAGAGGAAGGATTTTCTTTCAGCGCGAACAAAGGCATTGATGTAACCAAAAAGTACAAAAAAAGCAAAAAAACCATGGTAAATATGGAAAACCCCAAAATTGTTTAAAATTTATAACACGCTTGAAGTCGATGTGTCAAGAAAAATTTTTAGCATTTATGCAAAAAATTTTTCTTTTTTCTAAATAAAAAATTAACTTTCTGAGTAAGCAAAGATTGGAAAACAATGAGCATAAAAAAATGATTTTCAATCATTGAATACACTTATACCAAATATACCAAATCAAACTGAAAGTGTTGGACTAATGCGTTGAAAGTTGTCATTGGCGCGCTCGACAAGATCTATGGCGATGTTGTCCCAGGTTTGGTCGAAAAATTGCAGCATACTCTTGCAAAACTCTTTGGCAGAGACGAAAAATCGATTATTGCGCACATATTCATTCTTCTCTGGTTTGGGCTAGGGAGGGCAAATAATGCACCTCAATCCCCCTTTTTTTCGCTGCTTTTTGGGTGTCTTTGCTTGTG
>NZ_ARPM03000100.1 GCF_000388175.3 Holospora undulata HU1
TGCATTAACCCCCTCTTTTTTTGTATTTGCTTTTATTGCCGCTATCAAAATGATGCTTTATCACATCCTACTCTCTCTTTTAAATCGCTTGGATAATTCATCTTCTACTCCTTAAAGCCTTTTATATCACACTTTTTTATTCATGAATACAGGTTCTTATACAAAAGACCATACCGTGATTGCAGAGTGATGACGATGGCGGTTTGATAGCGGGAGTGATTCTATTCAAGATATACAATTTTATGCAGTTCTGTTTTTAGGGGAAAATTTATAAAAAAGCTTTACCGATGATTCTTACTAAAAATTTCTCCTAAAAAAGGCTTCCTTAAGGGTATTTTCAAGTCATCTTATTGCTTACGTAGCGAACAAAAAGTTCCCCCTGCATAAAACCTAACTTTTTTTAGTCATTAGAATCTCTTCCTAATCTACATTTATATTCTTTAAAGTAGAAGAGCCAGTTTTTTAATTTTTTAACTTGAAAATTTCTTCCAAAGTAGCGAAAATACTAAAGAATCAATGCCTATTTTTTTCATTGGAAAGCTGTTTTTCGCAGATAAATTCACGAAATTTCATGGGACCAAAAACGAAATAATGTGCACGAAAAGCCATAATGGCAACCTTTGAAAGTTTTTCGATACAATTTATACTTTCTATCAAGATGCGTCTATCTTTTTCTTTTTTTAAACGAGATAGCTTGTCTTTCAAAATTTCAATACTCATGCAAAGCGTATAACACTGCATGCGAATACGATCTCCATCTTTATCAAGCGCAAGAGGCATTGCAACAAACAAGATATCCTTACACGTCACCGGCGCAAGCAAATGATCTGAAATTGTGTCACAATATCCTTTGCTTCCCGTAAAAATTGCTATAAAAATATACGCATAAAAAAACCGCACAGCACAAAAAATTCAACAGTCAACATCTAAAAGATACATTGAATTCTAGGTAATTTTTTTTTAAGGTTAATATAAACAAAAGTTTTATTAGCAGTGTGTCTTTTTAACCCTCCTTGATTTTAAACCTGCATCAATCATAATTGTAAATAAGCTTTTTTTAATTAGTGCGTTATGCAAGAACCTGTCTGTACGTCCCGTGTAGCGTTTTGTCAACTCGTCAGTTTTTTATGGAAATGTTGCCTATATACACCTTGGTGTGCTTTATTTCTAATTTTGTGTCCATTGCTTTGGGCAGCAGAGTTGTCTTTGATTCCTTATGCTATTGGGAAATTTTTAGATTGCCTTCATCCTCGTGTTAGCTATCAAGAGGTGCTGGGCCCGGTGCTCATTTTTTTTTCTGCACTACTAATGGTTCTTTTCTCGTATCGTCTTTTTAACTATATGATAGGCATTCGCATGGTTCCAAAATTACGATCTCGCTTGGCAGGTTTGGGGCTGCAGGGAGTTTTTAATATGCCCTATTCCGCACTTAAAGAGGAACTTCCTGGAAAAATTTCAGGAAAAATCTCTGATTTACCAAAAGTTATTCCAGAGCTATTAGAAATGTTCTGTTGGAAAGTTCTTGCTCCTTTAATCGCGCTTACGCTGAGTTTAATCCTTTTGAGCCAAAAAGATAAAATTTTTGCGCTAATCACTTTTTTTTGGGCAGTTCTTTTTATTACTGGAAATTTAGTAATGGTTCCCTATTTAATTCAACGGTCTGCGAATTTTGCTCAGTATGGGAATCAAATTTTAGGAGTGATTTCTGATTCTGTGTTAAATGTTTTTACAGTAAAAATATATACCAGTGAAGAAAAAGAAGAAAACTATTTACAGCAAAACTGTAAAAAAGGAGAAAAATCAGAAAGACAATTGCAATGGGCATATTTTTTTTTACATCTGTGTTTGTCTTTACTTTACGTTATAACACTGACGGTAACACTATACGTTGCTTTTCATCGCTTTAAAAAAGGAAAAATTTCTATAGGGGATTTGGCCGTAGTTATGAATCTTAATCTTGGAATTTCACATGTATTATGGGAAAGTAGTTTTGAATTCAGTCGTATCGCTCAACATTTAGGGCGTATGAAACAAGTACTGGAAATGTTTTATGTACCACCAAAATTTATTCAAAACTTTCCTGAAAAAGGACAAAAAAATGTAAAAGCCGTTATTTTTCAGCACCCTCCCTCTGTGCGTTTTGATCATGTCACCTTTTCTTATTCTCAAGAGGTCTCTTTATTTGAAAATCTTTGCCTTACCATCAATGCTGGAGAAAAAGTTGGGCTTGTGGGATATTCTGGCGCTGGAAAAACATCCTTTGTTCAACTGATGTTAGGACTTTACCCTGCCCATTCAGGAAAAATTTTAGTCAATGACATCCCTATTAATGATATGAATCTTCAATTTTTTTATCAAAACATTACTTTTATTTCCCAAAATCCACAATTCTTTCGTCGCACGATTTGGGAGAACTTAATTTATGGAAGTGAAAATGCTACCTTGGAACGTGTGAACTATGCTTGTAAGCAAGCGGGAATTTTTGACCGCATTCAAGGACTTCCTAATGGCTATCAAACACTTTTAGAAGATCAGGGGGCTCCCCTTTCTGGAGGGGAAAAACAGCGTCTAAGCATTGCAAAAGCCTTTTTAAGAAACTCTCCTCTTTTGATCCTTGATGAGGTCACTGCTCAGCAAGACGCGCTTACAGAGCAAAGTATTCAGTTAGCATTGCACGAATTAATGAAAAATAAGACCTCTATTGTTATTGCGCATCGCTTAAAGGTTGTAACACTTATAGACCGTCTTTTTGTGTTTAATAATGGGAAGATCGTTCAAACAGGACCTCATCACCTTTTGCTTCAACAAAACGGACTGTATAAAAAACTTTGGGAGGCTCAGAATTCTCTCACTTCTCTTACGAGATAAATAAGTACAAGGGACATAGAAAATGGAAGCTTTTAACTAAAAGATCTTTTTTGTTAGAATTGGTAAAGGAAGTCTTTTAAAAGTCTCTAAAAATGATTATATGTAAATTTTGT
>NZ_ARPM03000099.1 GCF_000388175.3 Holospora undulata HU1
ATCTTTTTCTATTGCCATTTGTTTGTTTGAGGGGGAGGGGGCTGAGTCGTTGTTTAGGAAGCGCAAAAAAACTTTTCGTAATTGTTTCCAAATTAATGGAGCGTTCTTTGCTACTGCGAAATTTCGTATTTTAAAGTAGAGGGGGCGAAGAATGTCCACAATGTAATCGAAGTCATTTTTCTCTAACTCGATCTCTTTTAAAAATTCAGAATCTCCGATTTTGCTGTCTTTTAAAACTTTTAGAACTTTCAGAAAATCTTCTCTGTTTTTTTTAGGAAGATTAGCAAATTGATCAAGAAGATCTGTTTTTTGGTGGATTAATTCAAGAAAACTTTGTCGAAAAGTGTCTAAATTTGGACTTGCAAATAAAATTCTTAAAGAGTCTTGTAAATTTTTTATAAAATTTTCAAATTTTTCATTCTCTTTTATTTTTCTTTTGTTTTCCCCCAAATTTTCAGATTCTCCTATTCCATCTTCGTTCAGTTCAGAGTCTTGCAAGTAAGATTCTTCCATTTCGGAGAGGCGTGGGCTTTCTTCTGTTTTCGCGAGTCTATTTGATGGATCTTTTTCTGAGCCATTATTTGCAAAAGAGTTTTCTATGAACATAATGCTAATTAAAAAAACATTTAAAATAGGTGATTTCATAATTTTACCAATGGTTTGTATTGAATATTATGGATTGTACAAAATAAAAATAAAATTTTCGTGATAGAATTCTTCGCAAACTCTCATTTAGCTAACTCCATAGTATAACGCCAATTCCCATTGCTAAATAAGTATATACTGACTATTTTTAAGAAAAGGAGAAGTATATCATAGGTGTATAACAAATAGCTTAAATAAACGGCAGCCTCATCAAAATTGTGAGACCTTCAATCAAAGATAGCATGATGAATTTTCAAAATTTTATTAACGTGAAGTACTGCAAAAATAAGCAGTGTTCCCTCCAAAATTTCAAGTGATCGTGTGTTTGCAAGGGGGGCGAAATCTTGCAAACCAATGGCGGTGTGGAGCGTTATTTTGTTCAATAGAAAGGGTTTTATCTTTTCCCTGAAAGAGGGGGGGGCTTGGAATAATTTTATTAAAACCTGCCCAATGATTTCCGCAATAAAATAAAATTTTCTATTTTTTTAATCGCTCAAAAAGTCGTTTAAATGTTTGGAGTGATCACCAAATTCCCAATCGATAAGCCGTTTTTCAGCACGATCACAGACTTTAAGCTTTAAAAATCCAAATTTTTTCCTCTTTTTTTAAACAATTCAAAAACTCATCGACTTCCTTGACACTACCTTTGTCTTCTGGGGATGGCTCAATTTTGGCGCATAGCCTTGATTATAAGGTGCCCGCCCCCTTCAAAACGGCGGTGGCGCTGACACCAAAACGCTGAGCAATTCGGTTCATTGAAAAGCCGTTTACGTATAAAACGAAGGCTTTGAGCTTGTATTTCTCGGGCACACCTCGTGAAATTTTTTCCATATTTTTTACATTTGTACCGCTGAATCCATCGAACAAAACCGCTTTTAAAGCGCTCCGAACATTTACAAAATTTACATACAATTTTTTTTAGAGACTTTTAAAAAAGACTTCTTCTATCAATTCTAACAAAAAAGATATTTAGTTAAAAGCTTCGAAAATTCTTGTGAGTGAAAAAAGTAAGAATGAAAATATATAGAATTACTTAAACGATTTAGAATAGGTCTAAGATTTAGCTTTATTGCTGACATTTGTAACGCGAAGTTAGATAAATGATGGTTTCCAAAGAACTCCACTCTTTAAATCAATGAGGGTGCAATTTAGAAGCGCATTTCACTCCATACGAATCTTTATAGGTATATTTCATCAATTTTCCTAAATGTTTCTTAAAGTATTTAGGGGTATTTATAAAGATTATTAATTAGTCATAAAAATATTTGTAAAAAATATTTAGAAACTACTTACGGCCAGTTTTTGTGATGCTAAAACGGCATTATCTCATAATTTTTTTCATATTTTCTACTCTTTCCTTGGGTTTTTTACCAGAGTAATTTTTGATAATATCATATTATTAAATCGTTTTATCAACCTATATCTATTTATACGTCGGTTTTTGTATAATTTAGATATCCGTTGAGTTTTAGTTAATAATCTGATAGGATCTTTAGGAGGTTTTTAGATATTTGGAGTTTCAAAATGAGCACAATACGTTATGTTTTGGTATTTTTTTTGACAGCAAGTTCTGTTTGTTCGGCAGGAGGAGGCTGGAAATTCAGTAAAGTTAAAGAAAAAATTAGTTCAGCTGTAAAAAAAGTAAAAAACCAAGTTATAGGACCACATGGTTTAGATATTATTCATCAAGTGCAGCCTATAAAATCGGAAGAAGTTAAAAAGGTGATGCGAAATATAGCCTATACCTCTTTTTACTATGATTCCAACACAAAAAGCAAGCCTGGTCCTAGAATAATAGAAAACAACACATTGGTTGATTTGGATAAAAAATTAAGAGAGGACGAAAATGCAAAAAATAAACTTTTGGAATTTGAAAACGTTGTTTCGGAGTTAACTGGACTTGAAGCTGGTGGAAATAATCAAGAAGCTGAAAGATGGCGCTTTTTGAGGTCAGTTATTGCCTTGGATAATGCGGTGTATCCCGAAGATACTGAATTATCTTTACCAAATATTGATAGAGAGTTGAAGAACGCAATTGCATGGAGATGCCTGTTAATATGTGGAGATCAGTACGTAAACAAAAATAATATTCATCTAGCATACATGAATGAACAGCAAATAAACGACTTTTTTTTGGTACATGCTGAGCAAAATCCTGTGGTTATTCCTGCACAGATAGAGCACGATGAGGAGCAGTTCATCCAATAAGGCAACACTTTTCTTCGTTTTCTAAGAAAGGGGGGGAATGAAAACAATTTTTAAGATAAAGACTAGAATACGAAAAAGTGAAGAAAAGTTTGTATTCTAAAACTTTCAAAATAAAAGTAAATGTAATTAAACTATGGGGCTTTTTGCCCCTTTTTATATAACGCATATTAAAGCCGTTACAAAATGCTCTATAAAAGCAAATAATTTACCGAAAAATCCAAAACAACAACTGTCTATTACTTTTTTTTTTTCACTATAAAGAAAATGAGTAAAAAGCCTTTTTTCCTAGAATACCGTCTATTAAAATTAAAACTTCATTCGCTTACGAATGCTATGATTTAATCTTGCCATTGTTGCTTATATTCCACTTTACAAATTCTCTTCTTTATCCAGGAGGGGGTGTCTTCTTGAATGAACTGCCCCCTATCGGACTCTACCTCCATAAGAAAAGATGCGGGGGGGTTCTCAGAATGTGCAAAAAACAAGCTATCTATTTTCTGTTTATTTATGTGCGTCAAATTAATGTCCCTTCTGTTTACATATTGATTTCCACATATCGACAGGCATTTCCATGCAATTGCGTTCTTCAACTCTCTATCAATATTTGGTAAAGACAATTTAGCATCTTCAGGGTACACCGCATTATCTAAGGCAACAACTGACCTCAAAAAGCGCCATCTTCCAGCTTCTTGATCGTTTCTAGGGGGGACAAATTCAGTTAACTCTGACACAACGTTTTCAAATTCAAAAAGTTTTTTTCTTGCATTTTCGTCCTCTCTTAATTTTTTATCTAAATCAACCATATTTTTATTTACTATTATAGTAGGAGCAGGCGTGCTTTGAGTAGACGAATCGTAGTAAAAAGCAGTATACACTATACTTCGCATCGCTTTTTTCATTTCTTCCTCTTGTATCAGTGGTGTTTGGTGAAGAATACCAAAACCCTGTGGCCCTATAACCGCATTTTTTATTTTTTGTTCAGTTTCACTAATTTTTTCGCTAGCTTTACTGAAGTTACCTCCCCCTCCTGCAGAGCAGACAGAGCTTCCTATCAAAAAAAATACCAAAACATACCGCATTTTTTTCATTTTAAAGCTCCAGGTATAGTAAAATTGTAACGGTTGTATCACACTACTGGCCAAAACTCAACAAATTAAATAGTTCATTTCCGCATGCATTTAAGATTAATTTTTTCAATACAGAACAATGCATACTTATTTTCTTTTAAGCACGATGAAATCATCTTGAAAAGTAAATAAAAAAATTAATAATTTGAGCTGTTTTTGTTTTTTTATCCATTAGCCATACGCTTTGGTAATCTTTTACGCCTTATTTTTATACACTCTTTTGAGCCAAATTAGAAAATTTCGTTCGCGCCCCATCAAATTGAAGAATCACACTTCCCGTTGGGCCATGTCTTTGCTTGGAAATAATAATTTCTGCAGTATTATATATTTCCGCCATGTGACGCTGCCAGTGTAACATTTTTTCAGAACCGTCTTGAGGCTTATTACGTGCTTCGTAGTATTCTTCTCGATAAATAAACATAACAACATCAGCGTCTTGTTCAATACTTCCAGATTCCCTAAGATCTGCTAGCATTGGGCGCTTGTCTTCTCTTTGTTCTACCGCACGTGAAAGCTGAGAAAGCGCTAATACTGGAACATTTAAAGTTTTTGCCATTTGTTTAAGTCCACGAGTGATTTCAGAAAGTTCTTGAACACGATTTTCCGAACTATTAGACCTTCCTGTGGTAAGAAGCTGCAAATAATCCACAACAATCAATTTAATATCTTCTTTTCGTTGCAAGCGACGCGCACGTGTTAACAGGCTTGTCACAGATAGCGCGGGCGTATCATCAATAAACAATGGCAGACTTGAAAGCTCTTTAGAAAGATCTACAAATAAAGGAAATGCGTCTTTTTCAATTGCTCCTCGACGGATGCGATCTGAAGAAATTCCTGTTTCTTGACCAAGAATTCGCATAGCAAGCTGCAAGGCAGACATCTCTAGAGAAAAAAACGCCACACCTGCGCCGTCTCCCTTTCCTTTTGTATCATGCATTCTTACACGCGCTGCATTAAAAGCGATATTAGTGGCCAAAGCAGTTTTTCCCATCGCAGGACGCGCCGCAAGTATTACTAAATCTGAAGGATGAAGCCCGCCTAACATTTTATCTAAATCTAATAATCCTGTGGTCACTCCTACGACGTGGCTATCTCGTTGGTACGCCAACTGAGCGCTTTCAATGGCTTGCGTTAAGGCAGAAGTAAAAGACTGTATCTGAGGTTTTTGGCCTGTTTGATGCATTTGAAATAAAGAATTTTCCGCTATCTCAATTTGCTGAAGCGCATCAGGGCCTTCCACGCTCATTACGCAGGCCCCGTGAGAAACTTTTTCCCCCAAAAGCATCAGCTGTCTTCTTAGATATAAATCGTAAATAATTTTAGCGTAATGATGGGCGTTACAGGTTGGTACTATCAATCCTGCTAGCTCTGCAAGATATGTATCTGAAAGCGTAACTTCTTCATTTTGAAGATAATTTTCCACATAATGTTTTAGGGTTATGGGGTTTGCAATCTGTCCTTTTCGAATAAGATAGCTAAGTGTCTTGAAAATATGTTGGTGCAGAGAAGTATAAAAATGTTCATAGTGCAAAGCTTCCCCTATTTCTTCAAAAACACTGTTGTTTCGAAGCAAAATACTTAAAAATGCTTGCTCAATCTCTAAATTATAGGGAGGCTGCAAAATAGAAAGAGAAGACTGGGAATCAGACAATCTAAACTCTAGAAAAGAAAAAGTACCTAGAAAGAATAGCACATTTGTTTCGTTTCAGCTATAGAACATATGAAACGAAATATGCTACCTATTTTTGAGTGAGAGAGCAATATTTAACGATTAAAAAAAGCTTTGATATTTTTTATTTTTACCAAAAGATACTTAGGATGGAATTCAATATATAGCTATTGTGCATCATTAATATTTTTATTATCTTGAAATGCTTCCCTGTTGTTGATTCTAAATTGTGTTTTGGATACCTAGTTTTAATCAAATAAACAGAAAATATACAAATCTTAGCTTTTAGAATTCCTATAGTTAAATGTCAAATTAAGCTTTTTCGTTAATGACCATTTGTTTTTAAATTTTAAAAATCTCCCCTTTTTAATTTTTTCCCTCTCTTAAATTGTAAGATGTGTTTAGGTTTTATACCATTTCCCGATACTATAGTAATTTAGGTTGAATTAGAGATTTTAAAGAAGCAAGAAATAGCAAGAACCACGAAATAGCGTCGAATAGAGCGTTGAAATTTAGTATACTGTCCACCTCTTCATATTATCCCAGAATTTCTCTACTGGATTCAAATCACAAGAGTAAGGAGGTAGAAAATTATACTGAATTTTAAGTATAAAATTCTATTAATTCT
>NZ_ARPM03000098.1 GCF_000388175.3 Holospora undulata HU1
ATTCATGAATAAAAAAGTGTGATATAAAAGGCTTGAAGGAGTAGAAGATGAATTAACCAAGTGATTTAAAAGAGAGATAGGGATGTGATAAAGCATCATTTTGATAGCGGCAATAAAAGTAAATACAACAAAAAAGAGGGGGGTAATGCAGTATTTTATATAATCAAAATCGGTTTCAATGGCGCATGCTACCAAAAGATTTTCCACCATATTCGACGGTACATTCGGATGCATGAACTTGTTAAGACAAGCCGAATTAAGTATGAAAGGAGTAAAAATCCCAGCTATAGCATCATTCACAAAGTGTTAAAACAAGTGTTACCCCCACAGGAGCCTCAGAAAAAATAGGTATAGATGGAGGGAAAAAAGATGCGCAAACAGCATAGTGGTGTTGATAGGCAAGGTAATCTGCTCCATATCACGGTTTATAAGTCCAATGACACAGGTGCTGGGTGCAGAGTTTTTGAAGAAGCGTTGCAAAAATATCCTACATTAAAGGGAGTTTGTGCAGATGCTGGATATAGAAACTCCATGGAGGAATTTGTGAGAAATATTTCGTCCTACCCGCTATCTTTAAAAATCGTTAGCTCTATACCACTTTCTTCACTATATACAAGGCTTTCAGTTGTTATGCCTTTTATAGCGTCTTGATAGTTGCTTCGTTTTTTTTGCTTCCCTCACATAAGAAAAGACTTTTTTATAGCTAACTCCTAGCTTTTTTAACCTTCCGTATACAGAAAAAAATACTTGCGTTAACTAGCTTTGCTATCTCAGCTCTTTTCTTATCTCCATTGGCTTGAACGTAAATCCTTAACTTCTCTGGGTCTATTTTCCCCTTACTCCCAACCGTGGGGTAGACCTAATTCTCCCTTCTTTTTTGTATCTTATCCCCCCTACTTACGCTGCTTTTACTAACTTTAAATACTTTGGATGTCGTTTTTTGATCGTTACCAAGTTTAATATATTCTATTACTCGCTCTCTTAGATCGAAGCTGTATTGTGTCTTTGTCATTTTCTGTTAAAGATAGCACCACTTTTCCCACTTTCAAGCTAAATTACTATAAATAGCGGTAAGCCATGATTAAGAAGGATAAACAAAAAGAGAATAGAATGATGAGGGGAATTTAAAGGAGGCAATACTTTAATTATATTTTTTATTTCATAATGCAAATATTATAATTTGAAAAAAATAATTATCATGAATGAGTTCTTTTTATCGCTTATTTTATGTAGCATCCATTGCTTTAGTTAAAGCTAAAGTTCCAGAAAAGTTGAAAAACGATATGGATTTAATTAAATCTAATATCGGTAAAAAAATAGAAATGTTATTATGCAAAATTAAAAAATCGTATAGGTTTTATTATTAAAACATTGAAAACGAACTCAATATCTTTAGAATAAAAAGAATCGTTTTTAAAAGAAATTATTAATAATTTTCAAATTTTTATAGAAAAACTTGTCGAAGATCTTAATAAAAGAGATTCTACAGAAGAAACAAAGGAAAACGGCAAAACAATTTCCAATCCAGGAAAAAAATCAAGGAATTAGCAGCAAAATATTTTGTTGAGAAGTTTTTTAAAAAGGAAAGAGAATGGGCTATGATGGAACAAAAAAATTATCGAAAAACTAGAAAAATTAATAGAAGAATTAAAAAACTACAGCCCTCTTAATGAATCTTTTTCTACAGAAAAAAATCTGTATATAGACCAGGTAAGAGAAATTATTTCTAATCTTAAAAAAATATATCTTATTTGGAAGACGGTATACGTGAATATAGTACTGTACTCGAAATTGAAATTCTAACAGATGCAAAAGCTAGAAGAATTACTTTTTTTATAAACATATATTTAATTTTAATTATTGGATATCATTGGAAATTTAGAAATTAGAGAAAGGAGAGATGCGATAACACAAAATGTTTCAGAACAAAAAATTTATTTCAGGAAAATTCTTGTTGATAAAAGCTTATCATCTCCGAAATTAAAAAGGCATTAAAATATAAACAAAATGTAGATTACTTAAGAAGTAAGGTAAACCAATAAATATCCAGCAAAATTTTGTAAAAATATGATATCTTCGCTAAACATCTTTAATACTTTAATGGCATGATATTTTTTCAAAAAAAGTGATCTAAGGGTATGCAGTTGTTGGAAAAGCAAAAATAAATTTTTTGAAAATACAGATTTACTGAGAGGATTCATAAATTAATTTCGAGTTATATTAAGGCTATAAAAAAAATAGTACGAAAGATATCCTAATGTAAAAAACAAAAAAATAATTTATAATAGAAAAACGTTTGAAATGTACGAAAAATTTGTGTTAAATTTGACAAAAGTACGTATTAAGCGTAAAAATTTTATTGCTATTTGAGATCACAAAAAGTCAGGGGGATAAAAATAAACATGTTAGACAAAAGATTGTGGAATATTATGTTTTCCGGAAAAATCGATCAAAGAGGGTGGATTTTTGTTGGTATCGGGTGTTGTATTTCTGCATTATTTTTTTTAGTGCATACAAAATTAGCTTTGCTTTGTTCGGCGGTAACGCTGATGGTGGGGTTGTTTTTTCGTGACCCCACGCGATGCACACCTTTAAAATCAGAGCTTATTATAAGTCCAGCAGACGGGATAATTTTGGATATTGTGGATTGCACCCCCCCTTCAGAGTTGGACTTGGGTCCAGGTCCTTGGGCGCGTATTAGTATTTTTCTAAATTTATGGGATGTTCATGTTAACCGTTTTCCTGTAGATGGGCGTATTTTGCAAGTTTCTTATGCTCCAGGAAAATTTTTAGAAGCTTTTACCTCTGAATCTTCTTTAGAAAATGAAAGGTGTGGAGTTGTTATTCAAGTTGCTCAAGGGTTTCAAGTGGCTTGCGTGCAAATTGCAGGGTGGATTGCAAGACGTATTGTGTGTGACGCTAAAGTAGATCAGCTTGCAAAAAAGGGAGAAAAATACGGAATTATTTGCTTTGGAAGCCGGATGGATTTGTACTTGCCCAAGTATCAAGTAGATATATGGGCAACACCTCATCAGCGTACCGTTGCCGGAGAAACGATTTTGGGAATGATTAAAGAGGAAGAGGATGCGAAACCTTTTGCTACACAAGAGTTTATTCCAGAAGTTAAAAAATTTAATATTTGATGTTTTCCCCTATAGGGAAAACTACTCTGTCCCTATATAATTTTTTAAAAAATATTTTCTCGCAAAGTTATCTTATACCAAATTTCATACTTCACTGTCTTTTAAAACTGATTTTAAGAATAAATCCTGTAAAAAAGAATCCGAAAAATTAAGAAATTTGGTATAAAAATAAAAAATAAGAAGAAGTTTCTCTTTAAAAATAAATGATCTTTTGTCAGGGAAATCTTTTATGAAGAAATTGGCATTAAAACATACAAAGTATCTCTATTAATTTCTTGAAATAAAACTGGATTTTGACTTTGAGTTCCTTCCATTGTCATTACATTTCCTCTGGCGTGCTGACAAATCTCTGAAAGATACCTCACGTTAAATATTAGCGTAAATTCTTCTCCGTCATAAGAAATTTTAACTACTTCTTTTGCAGAACCTTGGGCGCTATTTGCAGATACCACTAATCCTGTCTTACAAAAAGTTAATTTTACCGACCGAGTACGCTCTTCAATAACCATACTAACACGATCTAAACTCTTCATTAGTTCTTTTGGGTCAAATTGAACACAAAATACGTGATTTTTAGGGATAGCACCAATATAATCAGGAAATCTGTCAATCAGTAAACGAGAAAAAAATTGAAATTTTTCTCCCTGAAGCGAAACTTGATTGGCTGAAAATCGAAAAGAAACTTCTTCACTGCTATCGCTTTCCAAAAGACGCAGCATACTTTGTATAGTGCGTCTTCCAATAACTAAAAGTGATGCAGGGCTAGAAATAGCCGACTCATTGATCTTGATGTTTAATAATCGGCTTAGAGCTAATCTGTGTCCATCTGTTGCCACTACGTTGCAAGAAAGCTGATTTTGGGAGTCCTCTCTAAAATGAAAACAAGTCCCTGCTAGCGCATAACGCGTTTCTTCTGTGGCAACACAAAAACTTGTATCTTTAATCACATCTGCCAAAGTTGCCGGATCAATCAAAAGCTCAAAAGGAAGATCTTGAGTTTCCATTAAGGGAAACTCTTCTACAGGCAATGTGGGAAGATGAAATTCTGCTGCCCCACCTTGAATTGTTACGTGGTTTTCAAATCCTTCTAACGTAACCCATTGATCATCTATTTTTCGTACAATTTCATAAAGAAGGTGCGCGCACACTACGCTAGCACCTGAAGACTGAAAAGGCTTAATGACCTCTGTTTCCCATAAGCTCATTTCCATGTCAGTTCCTTGAACGGAAAGCAAGGGATCTCCCTGCTCTGAATGGTGAGCTTTAATAAGAATATGCGATAGAATCGGAACAGTCGTGCTCCTTCGATTAATAAGCAACTGCTGATGGGTCAAAATTTTAGAAAAAACTGCCTTTTCTACACATATTCTCATAAATGCTTCCAAATAATAAATTTTATCTATTGTGTATTAATATATCAACGTTCTAAGGCTTTACGCAAGAGCGTTACATCTTCTTGTAAAGTTTTATCCTTTTGTAATAAATTTTCTATGGTCGAAATACCGTGAATAACGGTTGTGTGATCTCTTCCCCCAAAATTTTTACCAATATAAGGCAAAGAAGCCGTCGTGAGCTGCTTTGATAAATACATAGCAACTTGCCGTGGACGCACAATGTTTCGCAGTCTTTTTGCAGAATTCAAATCAGAAACCTTTAAATTATAAAATTCTGCAACTTTTTTTTGAATAAATTCCACTGTTAATTCTGTTTCATAAGGACGCAAGACATCTTTCAAAATCTCTTGTATCAAGGGAAGAGTTAACGTTTTTCCCACTAAACTTCCGTGAGCCGAAACGCGAAGCAAGGCGCCTTCTAGCTCTCTTACATTGGAAGAAATTTTACTGGCAAGAAAGTCTAAAATCTTTTGATCTATAGAAATTCCTAAGGAGGCTGCCTTTGATTGAAGAATCCCCAAGCGCAGCTCATACGTGGTTGGATGAATATCTGCCACTAACCCCCAACTTAAACGAGATTTCATGCGCTCTTTTAAGTCTAAGTCTGTAGGAGACTTGTCTGCAGAAATAATAATCTGACGTTTTTGATCTACTAACGCATTAAACGTATGAAAAAATTCTTCTTGAGTTGAATCTTTTCCGCTGATGAATTGAACATCATCAATAATAAGCACATGAACAGAACGAAAATGCTCTTTAAACGCCATGACGTTTTTGTAACGCAACGAACGCACAAAATCGTACATAAATTTTTCTGCGGAAAGATAAAGTACACGTTTTTTATACTGAGATCGTTCTAGAATATGATGGGCAATGCTGTGCATTAAGTGTGTTTTTCCGTGCCCTACAGGACCATATAAAAATAACGGATTGTATATTGCCTCATCACACTCTGCAACACGTCTTGCGGCAGCATGGGCAAACTCATTGGGCTTTCCTACGATAAAATTATCAAAAATTAATTTCGGGTCTAAGGAATACCCAGATAAAGAAAATTCCTGAAGACCGCCTTGGCTTTCTCGTAAACTTGAACTTCCTTGAGAATATTCTTGGTGCGAAGAAAAAGACTCTTCTTGCTCTTGATGTTCTACACTATCAAAAACTGTTTCTTCCACAATCAATGAAATTTGACAACATTGAGGAAATTTTCGTTTCAACAAAGGAAGGATCAAATCCAAGTAATGTTTTTCAATCCAATCCTTAACGAATAAAGAAGGAGCACAAAGTACCAAAATCCCGTTCCTAAAAGATTTTGTTTTTAACTGAGCAAACCAGTCCCGATAAACCGACTGGCCAAAATACTCAGATAGCAGCGACCTCCATTCCGGACCAGATGAATCTGGACACACCTCCTTTGTGAATAAAACTGAATCCAAATTCATAATAAGCCCCCTATTCAAAGAAAAAACTCTACCTAACCTCTATCAAGAAGCAATTGCATTTAATTTTTTCATTAAACGACTTATACGGCGCGACGCACTTCTTCGATGAATGATATTTTTCGCTGCAGACTTTGCAACAATACTTTGCGTGATACGAACTTCGTTTTTCGCCTCAGCAAGGTCAACTTGCTCAGCAGGACAAGACAAAATCTGACGAGTTTTCTTTAAAAAAGTTCGCAAACAGTGCAACTTTGAATGATTTTGTTGACGAACACGAGCGTCTCTACGCAATCTTTTTTTAGGAGAAATATGGTAAGGCATAATTAACTTTCATGTTTTAAAATCTCCTTATATGCTAGGTGATTTTTGAAAAAAAATCAATGGGCTGGAATCCACTCTTCTGTTTAGTTCGTTTCAAGTAATAATATTTTAAGCATTACATCAGTATGCCTATAAAATTGATTTGACAATAAAATCTATGTACTTTTTCGTATCTTATTAAAAATAATTTTTATAAAAAATTCTAAATTTTAACTATTTAAAAAATTTGAAGCTTTTAACCAAAGATCTTTTTTGTTAGAAATTGGCAAAGGAAGTCTTTTAAAAGTCTCTAAAAAAGATTGTATGTAAAATTTGTGAATATTAAGATTGCTTTAAAAGCGGTTTTGTTCGAGGGGGAAAGCGGTACAAATGTAAAAAATGTGGAAAAATTTTCACGAGGCATGCCCGAGAAATACAAGCTCCAAGCCCTTGTTTTATACGCAAGCGGTCTTTCAATGAACCGAATTGCTCAGCGTTTTGGTGTCAGCGCCACCGCTGTTTTGAAGGGGGGGCACCTTAGGATAAGGATATGCACCAAAGTTGATCCCTCCCCAGAAGACAAAGGTATTGTCAAGGAAGTCGATGAATTTTGGAATTATTTAAAAAAAGAAGCAAAAATTTGGATTTTTAAAGCTTGGATTTCTAAAGTCTATGATCGTGCTGGAAAAGGGCTCTTCGATTGGGAATTTGGTGATCGCTTGAGTCAAACATTCAAACGACTTTTTGAACGATTATTATTTTATTGCGCAGATCATTGGGCAGAGTTTAATAAAATTATTCCAAGCACTCGCCTTTTTCAGGGAAAAGATAAACGTTTTCCATTAAACAAAATAACGCTCCACATCGCCATTGGTTTGCAAGATCTCTCCCCCCTTGCAAACACACGATCACTTGAAATTCTAGAGGTAACATTGCATATTTTTGCAGAACTTCACACTAATAAAATATTGAAAATTCATCATGCTATCTTTAGTTAAAAGTCTCAAAAATTTTTTTATTGTTAATTAAATATAGTTTTTTTCCAAGTTAAATCTCGATTTAAAATATAAGAAAAATTCGGATTATCAGGATCAATGCACACCAACACGCCCCATCCATTGCGAAAAATTTTTTGAATCAAAAGATGACGGCTGATAACTTGATCCACCCCCCCCCAAGGAGCCCATACAATAGTTATCAACCTCATTGGTACGTGATAAGATGTTGTGTCGTTTTTATACACAGATTGAAACGGAAGCCCATTCATTAAATCACTAGCGTTTCCCTGCATAAGCGCAACTTTTCCGGTAATATTTTGAGTGATTTTACTTCCAGATCCATAAGCTCCATTATCTAATGTAGAAAAAAGATACTGAGCGTTAATCCATTGTGCAACAATCATTGGGGCTGTCAAGATCTGCTCAAGGATTGTCCCGCCTAAATCTTGGCGGTAATCGTAAGAGTGCAGAAACGCACGCCCTTCAAAATCAAGTTTTTTTGTAATATGCCACGGCGCTATAAAGAAAGAGGCGTTTTTTGCCAATCCCCATTCAGGACGAACTTGTGCCCAATCGGCGCTTTTTCGCGTCGTATACTCTAAACTTTTATCCTGGCTTTTATTCACTAACATTTCTCTAGAACGACGTTGACTATTTATTTTTCTTGCTTCTTTTAGATCCTTTTTTAGCTGGTTTATTTTTTCTTCAATGGCAGCACTGTAAGAACCTTCAGGATACAATTTTACTTCATCTGTTGTAGTGTTGTGTTCTGCTGCCAAAAAATAAGTTGTTTCAGGAATAAAAATTTTTGATTTACTAAGGTGGTTTCGCACACGTTCTTCGTTTAAAATTTTTGCGAGAACTTTTGCATTGCCAATGCCACTGTGTCCTGAGCAAGCACCACAGTGTAAAGCTGTTCCATAAGAATTATTTTCTGTAGTACTGCCATGTGCACACAAGACGACTAGAGACGAAAAATTTTTCGAAAGATTAATTGTTTTTATAATAGATTCTGCATAATAACATTGATCTTCAAAAGAAATAGTGTCTAATGAAGGAAATAACACACTGCAAGGACGAATTTTTTCAATAAGGTAGTTAAAAAACCTCACCGCAAATACAGGACTCACCGTCCTGACCAGCATCCAAAACGCTGAAAAAATTCCAAGCAACTCAACAACAGAAAAAGAGGTAATGAAATTACATTTTATAGACTGATAAAGCGCTCTTAGTGTAATAAAATTCCGATATTTTTTTTTATCGTGAATTTCCAAAAAAGCATCGGGATACTCATTAACAGTGTGTTTAGGGCGCATTAAAGCCGGGCAAGATGCGTATGATTTTTTTGTGATAGTGTTGTGAGCGCGAATTGGGATTCCAAAAAACCCAGAATACCCAAAAGTTTCATAAGTTCTTGTGCTTTCCAGTGCTCTTCTAAAAGGTTCAGACCGCACATCAACACAAAATACAAGTTGCGCCATAGGAATAAGCTCTTTATTCTTTCCGCCCCCCCCTTGTTGAAGAGAAATTTTTTTTAAAAGTGGGACAAGATAGTCATTTTCAGATTTTTCCAGTATCTCTATTGGATTTTTCTTTTGAGACTCTTTATCTTGTGCGGTTTTATGCCACTTTATAAGATCAAGAGCGTTTTCCCAAAGAACACAAGTCATCCCCAAACGCATTGCAATGTACTCTGTTTCCAAGTTTTTATGGAAGTGGTTTGATTCTTCTTGGGCCCAGTGCGTACAGTACTTGATATAAGAAGCCCACCCATGCAAAGTCGTAAGCATTAATGTTAAGAATAAACCATGGATTTCTTCTGGAATGTCAAGCTCTAAAAGACACTGGTAAATTGCTTCTTGTGGATTTTCGGGTAAATTCAATATCCATTGCTTTTTTTTTTGATTCCCTTCATGGATTTGAAAGTCAAAATAAGCAAGTTTCTTCCATGCAATATAAAGTCCTTGTGAACGAAAAGGCATGGAAATTGTTGCTTGCCCTTCATCAAAAAAAACCTGAAGCCATTTTATGGTTTGCAGATTAATAAGTTCTATAGGCGCTGGCATTTCTGTTTGTTGAAAAAATACTGCTCCTTTTATCAGCGCTTCTTCAATGGGCAAATCTTCCAGCCCTTTTAATGGGTTGACAGCTACAAGATTTTTAAGCGGCCAAAAAGGAGCAATAGTCTTCCAGCTTTCTTTTACAAGAAACGTTATCTTTTCAAACACTTTCTTTATCCTTTTAAAGTTTTACTTTTTTTGATCCCCTCTATCATTTTCACAACACCACCTATATTCGGTTGTACCCTTTATGACAAGCGGTCACTGTAGCAGAGCAAGGTTGACTGCTATTCAGCATCTTAACGTAAAGGATTAAAAATCTATCGGGAATTTCAGATTTCAAACGTGAAAAAAACAAAATCAACACCCAAAGAACTGGAATGATTAAAGCACTACTATGTAATAAATTCAAGGGTTGAGGTTGCATAAAACCTAACGGAGAAAAGATTGAATCAAAGACGTACACATTTATTCCGTAAAGAACTGCCACCATGGTGGCGATCAAGAGAGCTAAAAAAAAATTTTTAAAGGATACTTTAAATAGTGTCGTTAACGCCAGCTGCGTACTTGTGATAAATACAATCCCAATAACAAAACACGTCGTATCAAAAGAAAAAAAAGATTGATCGTTTATTACTGTAAAAAGGTAGCTGCCCCAAAATCCACAAACAAGTGCTAATAAAAAACAATGTAATCGTGGAGGATACCCCAGATCTACCCGCTCTTCCTTTGCTGCCCCTCCAGAAGAAAGAAATAAGTACGCTTTAAACACACCATGCCAGCAAAGATGAGCAATGGCAGAAGAAAAAAGCCCCAATCCACATTGCACCAACATGAACCCCATTTGTCCCATTGTAGAACATCCCAGCATGCGCTTTACATCTGCCTGCATTAATTTCCAAACAGACCCTAAAAGCGCACTCACCAACCCCACAACAAAAATAACATTTAGTATTTTTGGAAAATTGAAATAAAGTGGAGAAAAACGTGCCAACAAAAAACCTCCCCCATTGATTATTCCTGCGTGCATAATTGCAGACACAGGAGTGGGAGAATTTAATGAACTGATAAGCCAGCGATGAAAGGGATAAATTGCAGACTGAGTCATAGCACCCAAAATAAGCATTATTAACGCACAAAAAATAAAAATTGAGTTACTTGAATGATGAACAATATATTGAATAGAAAGACTTTCGGTTTCTTTATACAAAAGGATAAAGGACGTCGCGATAAAAATGAACCCCAAAACAAAATTTTTAAATGCAAGTCTTCCAGAAGCTCTGGCTGCTTTCCACGAAGGCTTGTGTGTCATAAGCCGAGCCGTCATTCCATTGCAACATCCCCAGGCACTTAAAAAAACTACCAAATTATCTGAGATTGTTATCAAAATTACAGAAGTCAAGAGCACCGACATATTCAAAAAGAAATTATTATAAAGTGCGTCTCCTTTCATATACTCTTTTGAAAAAAGGCACACGACAGTACCCAAAAATCCGATCAGTACCATCATTGCTATTGCTAGAACATCAACATAAAATAAATTTTTAACGAGAGCAATACTCATCAACTCCCCTCCTCTTCTTTAAACTTTTTACCCCTACACTCAAACAAATCTTACCTTTGAATTTTCTTTAGTTAACTTATTTGCAAGGTAAAACATTATAACCTCACGATTTTTCTAGTTAGACACTCTAAATATCGAAAAACATTATGCCACCAAACCTCTTAACATTGCAATGGTTTTTATTTTTTCTTTGCATGTGCTGATTTACGGTTAATACCACGATAAATATTATAGATCATTTCATTCCTTTGTTATATCACAGTATAAATCGCTACTTTTTAAATCTTAAAAATCCTTTTTGACTTAAAAAAATACATTATCTTGTTAAAACGGCCTATACCTGATACCCTGTACGCATATTTAGCATTTTCTATATTAAATAATGACTGAAGATCCAGGATACATTGATAGCCATTGCCATCTTGATCGGTATCCCTGCCCGAAAGAAATTGTGCATCGCGCTCAAAAGGTTGGTATAAAAAATTTATTATCAATTTCTGTTCATAAAGACAATGCATTTGAAGTCCTAAAAATAGCAGAAGAGTTTTCTTGTGTATACGCTTCTGTTGGAGTTCACCCTTGTGACACCAACCAAGAATCTTTATTAGGCTTAGAATCTTGGTTGATTACCATGTCTTCTCATAAAAAAGTTTTGGGCTTGGGAGAAACAGGAATCGATATGCAGGAAACTTCTCCCCAATTAGATCTTCAGCTTCAAGGATTTGAAGCGCATGTTAATGCAGCGTTGCACACTGCATTGCCCTTGATTGTCCATATTCGTAAAGGGTTTGATGTTTTGTTTGATTTTTGGAAAAATTGGAATAAAGACACCCCTTTGGGTGTATTGCATTGTTTTTCTGGAACATGGGAGCAAGCTAAAATAGCTCTAGATATGGGATGGTATTTAAGTTTTTCTGGTATCGTTACTTTTAAAAAAAATGGAGAGCTACCAGAGGTAGTAAAAAAAGTCCCAGCAGCTCAATTTCTTTTAGAAACTGATGCACCGTGGCTTGCGCCTGAGCCATATCGAGGGCGCCCTAACGAGCCTGCATATTTGGTGCGTACTGCTGAAAAAATTGCTCAGATTCGCTCTTGTTCAGTATCGCAAGTGCGCCAAAGTAGCACAGAAAACTTTTATCGATTATTTAAAAAATTCTAAAATATGAATTTGACGTACTTTCGTGCCATCTTCAAAAAGATTGCAGAAATTCGTAAACTTTTTCTGCAAGTTTTTTAGAAAAACCAGGGACAGCCTTAAGGTCTTCCAAAGAGGCGCTCTTTAGTGCTTCAGCATCTGGAAATATACACCGAAGTTTTTCTTGGCGTGCTGGGCCAACCCCTGGAATTTGTTCAAAAAGACCTTGAACCATGGCTTCCCTGTGTTTACGTCGATACGCTTGAATTACGTATTGATGCGCTTTATTTCTTAATCTTTGAAGAAAGTGCAGTAAGGAATCTGTTTCCAACAAGCGTATAGGCTCTTGATTTTTCCGATAAAATATTTCTTTTCCGTCCCTATGTTGGGGGCCTTTTGCAATTCCCAACAAATCGATGTGGTGAAGGTTTAGCATACACAGCGCGTCATAAGCGGTAGATACTTGCCCTGCCCCTCCATCTACTAAAATAAGGTCTGGGGCAGAAATGTTTTTAGAAAAACGCCGAACAAGCATTTCTCTAAGTAAAGCGTGATCATCTCCCAAGGTTTTTCCCATAAAAAGAATACGAGAATTTTTTGCTTGCCATACCCCATTTTCAAAAGACACCATTCCCGCACAACTATAGTGTCCTTGGACGTGGCTATTGTCGTAAACTTCGATATGAACAGGAGCTTTAGTAAGTTGAAAGACTGTCTTCATGCGTTGACTTAATACAAAAATTTCATCTTTTGCTTGAACGTACTGTAAAAGTGCATGCTGTGCATTTAAATTTGCATGGGACAAAACATTTTGATAAGCCTCATTACAAGGAATAGTTGTTAATTTTACGTTCACTTGATGAAGATATTCAAGCGCTTCAATAACGTCAAAAGAACACGGATGCGAAACAAGAAATTCTTTTGGAGGCTTTACATTAAAATAAAATTGACGAATAAATTCAGACAAAACCTGTCCTGTTTCTGCCTGTGTTGTTCCTGGGAAAAAAAAATGTTGCCCTCCATAATTGATACCTTGACGAAAACAGCATACTTGTAAGCACGTCACTCCGTGGTCAAACGCAGCTGCAATAACATCCAGGTCTTCCTTTGGAACATGTCCAAAAGATTGCAAAGTTTTTGCTTGATGGATCCAACGCAGACGATCTCTTAAAGTCGCCGCTTTTTCGTAAGCATAGTGAGCGCTGGCCGTTTTCATTTCTTCTAAAAGTGTTTTTTCTAATTTATCAGATTTTCCCTTCAAAATTTGAAGGGCCCCTTCTACTGTCTTTTTATACTCTTGTATAGTGATTTTTTGCACACAAGGCGCACTACAAGACTTAATATAGTATTGAAGACAAGGACGTTTGCGTCTTAAAAAAACGTGGTCGCTGCAAGAACGCAACTGAAATGCTTTGTAAATGTAAGTCTTTGTTGTCTCTAAAATGTCGCGATTCCAAAAAGGGCCAAAAACCTTTTCCCCTTCTAAAAAATTAGATCGTTTTGCCAATAACGCTGGAAAATCATGGATAGAAAGCGCTAAGTACCATAAGGCATGCCCTTCTTTTAACAAAATATTAAAGGGAGGCTTTTTCTTTTGAATAGTATGAAGCTCTAAAAGCAAAGCTTCTAACTCGTTGTGTGTTACTGTGTAGCGCACAGAACGAATTTTAGAAACCATTTGCTGTAAGCGCAAAGGCAGAGCAGAAATACGCGTATACGAAATAACACGACGCGCTAACCTTTTGGCCTTTCCCACATAAAGAACAGATCCTTTAGCGTCCAGCATCTCATACACCCCAGGAAGATCTGGAATGCATGATAATGCTTGAGTTAACGCTTTTACTCCTTCTTCGTACATCAATTATTTCAAAAAACTAAATTAAAAAATAAAAATCCTATCGTATTAAATTTCCGATACGCTCTAATCTTAAACTCCACCACGTCCATGGCTTGATCAGTGTAAAATCATCTCCTAAAGAAAAAAATACAATCTTTGCCGGGCCCAAGACGTAATCTGTGTATACGTATCCTAGATCTTCTGATCGACTGTCCCCTGAACCATCTTGATTATCTCCTTGAAAAAAATAATGATTTTCTGGAACAACAAACTCTTTTGTGTTGTCATAGCGCGCCGAACCGAAGGGTCTTATTTTAAGAACCTTATGAGAAATTTTTTTTCCAGTCTCTTGAGTTTTTCCTTTTTTGTCTACTTTTGCCACTGGAAGTTCTCGTATGTAGATATCTCCTTCCACAAAGGACTCTCCATCATAGGCGCGATATTTTTCAGAAACCTTGTTCATAGGGCAAACTTCACCATTAATGTACAGCATCCCTTCCTTCATTTGAATTCTGTCCCCGGGAAGCCCAACTAACCGCTTGACATAATCCATCGAAAATTTCTTCGGACAAGTAAACACGACCACATCGCCTCGTTTTGGACGATCGAGAACTGCAACACGACCGGAAAAATAATCAATCCACTGACTAAATAGAAAACTAAATCGACATACGCCATAATTAAATTTAGTAACTATTATGTGGTCTCCTACCAAAAGTGTGGGAATCATAGACCCCGTAGGAATGCGATACGGAGAAAATATAACGGACCGAATAATAATTACGAAAAAAATTGCATTAATCCAAGATAAGACAGAATGCTCACGAGATTTCTTTTTTTGTTGAAAGGAAAACATAAAATATTCCCCGACTACCCTACAAACGTTTTCTATCTATATCACTTTTTGCGCTTCAAGTCTATACCGAAAAAAGAATTTCACTAAAATCTATTGCCTTGTTTCAATAATGCTTTTGGGTGAATGACATTTTAGAACCCGTCTTCACAATTTAAATAAGATCTGATACAAAGCTTAGTTAGAAGGTAAATGACATGCCCTATCCGAGAGAGTTAAGTGACACACAATAGAGATTTAATAAATCTCATTTTGATACAGGGGATTATGGTAAAAAACGTAAGAAAGTGCTTACTAACGGGGGGGGTATCTCATAAAGACGAGCTGTCAGTGGCACTTTTTTCCGCAAGATTTATATCCTTCCATGAAAAAGTGTATACAGGTTTTACATTCAAGAAAGCCCCAAGCGAAATTTGGGAGAAAATGATAAGGGATTTTGCGGAAAAAAGCCGAATAAACAATGGACAAGACAATCCGACCTGCAGTCTAATTAACTTCACAAAGTGCAAAAAAAAACGGGAAAAGCTGTAAATGATCGGAAGAGCACACGTCTCAA
>NZ_ARPM03000097.1 GCF_000388175.3 Holospora undulata HU1
GATTTAGCTATCCTATGTTCTTTCGACGATCCAACGCTTTGGAAGTATGGCCCATCCTTGAGATATACGCTCTGAGATTGCTATAGTTTTATTCAATAGAGTTCTCACAAACTCCCTTTAATGTAGGATATTTTTGCAACGCTTCTTCAAAAACTCCGCACCCAGCACCTGTGCCATTGGCCTTATGAACAGTGATATGGAGCAGATTGCCTTGCCTATCAAGAACACTATGCTGTTTGCGTATCTTTTTTCCCTCCATCTATACCTATTTTTTCTGAGGCACTTGTGGGGTTAACACTTGTTTTAACACTTTGTGAATGATGCTATAGCTGGGATTCTTACTCCTTTCATACTTACTTCGGCTTGTCTTAACAAGTTCATGCATCTCTTTTTCCCATACCCCCTTAATCCTACATGGTCTATAAAACAAATGTACCGTCGAATATGGTGGAAAATCTTTTGGTAGCATGCGCCATTGACAACCGCTCTTGATTATATAAAATACTGCATTAACCCCCTCTTTTTTTGTATTAGCTTATATTGTCATGCTTGGATAATTCTTCTTCTACTCCTCCAAGCCTTTTATATCACACTTTTTTATTCATGAATACAGGTTCTAAGATCACATAAAAAAGTCACGTTAAATCAATTTTCAATCGGTAAAACTTTCACTAGCTGAGTGTATGTAGCACTTTTTTACGGAATTTTTGATAAACATTCTAGCGTGATTTATTTTCGTTGTACATAACTTTTTTATGTGACCTTAGTTATAGCGATAAAAATAGCCTCCGTAAACAAGAGATTGTCTTGGGCGGAATCATCTCCTTGTTTTCCAGGCAAAAGATCTTTTATCCTATCCCACTAATCGTTCCAAAATACCTTCTCAAAAAAAATCGAAAAAATCAACTTAATTGTAAAAGAATATGGTATTTATTTTTACTTTAACCTAATTCCGTATTTCAGAGGCTTTATTCTTCTTTAAGACCTCTCATTTGTAAACTCCACAATTTTCGATACATTCCATTTTTCTGTAAAATTAACGAGTCATGTGTTCCATCTTGAACAATTTTTCCCGCGCTAAACACTAAAAGACGCTCCATGCTTAATAAGGTATTTAAACGGTGTGCAATAAATAAAACAGTTTTACCATGCATTACTTCTGAAAACGCTTTTTGTAACTCTTCTTCTGTAATTCCATCTAGACTGCTGGTCGGTTCATCTAAAATTAAAATAGGCGCATCCTTTAATATAGCTCTTGCAATGGCAATACGTTGTCGCTGTCCCCCTGAAAGACGGCTTCCTCTTTCTCCTACAATCGTATCATATCCTTGAGGAAGCGCTTGTATCACTTCATGAATCTGAGATTTTTTTGCTGCTTCCTGCACCTCTTCAAAAGTTGATTCAGGGCGACCGTACAAAATATTATCCAAAACAGACCTATTGAATAATATACATTCTTGAGGGATCACAGAAATCGCCTGCCTTAAGCTGCATAGATTAACATTTTTTATATCTTGACCGTCTACACACACTTGTCCTTTTTGGACATCTTGAATTCGAAGCAGTAAATTAATAAAAGTTGATTTTCCACTTCCTGAAAATCCAACAATCCCTACTTTTTGCCCTCCTGGAATATGAAGATTAAAATCAGAAAAAAGAGGTGCTTTGCTGTGACGATCGTAGGAAAAATTTACCCTTTGAAATACAATCTCCCCTGTGGAAACTGACAAATGAGGGGGAAGAGATGTTAATTCTAAAACTTGACTTTCACAGTACACAATGGAAAGAGCCTGCTTTAATGCACCTAATTTTTCCCAGAATTCTCTTATTTCTGCTCCTAAAGTCCAAAATTGATCTAAAATTTGCACATTTAATGTTAGCACTAAAACGAATTCTCCAGCACTGATTTCTCCAGATTTTATCCCTTTCCAAAGCCACCAAAAACATAATCCTTCAAAAAATACAAAAGACAGGCTCTGGAAAGCATGCAGAATGCGAAAAAAATAATCCCTATCCTGTTCCTTTTGTAAGGCCGCATTTGTGTATTGACGTATCAGCGAAAGTTCTAGAATATGCCTAAAAAAAAGCTGTACACTGGCAATGTTAGAAAAAACATCTACAATTTTTCCCACTACTCTAGAGCGAGATTCTGCAGCACGGTGTGCCAAATGGCTCTTAGAAAATAAAAAACTTAAAGATCCTCCCAAAAAAATAATCAACCAGCACAGTAATGCCCAAGCAAAATGCGGATGAACTTTTGCCACGCTATACATTGAAAACACCAGCGTAAAAAAGCAAGTTAAAAAGTTATCAACAAAAATTTCAATAATGTTGGGAACAAACGTCACTACGTCGTTAATTTTATTGGTAAGATTTCCAGAAAAATGCTTTTGATAAAATTGAAGAGGCTTTTGCATCATTCGCTGCATTAATTTTAGCGCAATGTATTCCCTTTGAGCAGGAAAAAATCTTGCTATTGTTGTGTCGTAGCCAAAATTAATCCAACAAAAGCCAAGACCTAAAAGAAGGTAAAAAACCATCAGTTTTGTAAGTGTTTCAGTATAAGGCATATTTTTTGCATGGGTTACGATGTCAATGATAGACTTGACCAAAGCGGGTTGTAACGTAACAATGGCGGCCCAAGCCAAAGAAAGAAAACTTAATGCTATGATTTGCTTCCAAAAAGGACGAGAAATTTCGTAGAAAAATACAGAAATTTTTTTGTTAGACATTGCTAGACTCCTTGAGTACAGACCTCTATCGATTCTTTATTAGGAGTTAATATTCCGGTTACCATTGTTCCATCGGTCTTGTACCCTTCAAAATTTCCGGTATCCAGACAAGTAAGAGCCCACGCTTGATCCAAACAAAGCAATCCCTGACCTGAGCAAAAACTTCCCCAAATCCCTTGAACATTACCTTTATTATCTAATAGATCTTCCCCAGCTTTTAAAACAGATCCGGCAAGAACATGAGTTAAACGAAATAAGCCCCTACGAAAACGATTCTGATAAAAACTTCTTGCAATGACCTCTTGTCCTATATAGCATCCCTTTTTCCAAGAAATTCCTTGATGAAGATGGTAATGGTATTCTAAGATCGAAGAACGTCCACCAACAAGGTCACAAGCACCGCAAGGAATACCGTTTTGAATACATAAAACACGATAATATTTTTCTGTTCCTGGAATACACAAAGGGGTGGGAATTTCGTGCCAACATTCATAAGGGAGGATAACGCGAAAACCCAAATTTAGGTGACGAGGGTCTTGAAATATGATACCAGATCGCTCTTGTATATGCATTTGTACTTCATGATGAAGTTGATGGCATTCTGGACCACTAAAACTTATAACAGCAAAAGGCATATCTTGAATCTGAACAGAATGCAATGGCCCATACTGATCGATCAGCCCTTTAATCACAGGATAATGAACAACATCGCACTCTAAACATAAATGCCCCTTGTGATAAAAAACGAAAGCGTCTGCAAGAAAACGTCCTTGACGGTTTAAAAAAGCAGTAAACACCCCAATGCGATGGTCAAGAAGCTTCATATCGTTAGTAGAAATTCCCTGAATAAGATTTTCAGACTCTTTTCCCAAAAGCCGACTTACACGACGAGAAATCAAAGGAATCCAAGTATTCATATTGTAAATCTTTTTCAGTGCCAAAGCATTTAATCCTTTGCATTCTATAAAATATTTATCTAAAATTCAAGATGAACAGCTTTTTATAAAAATGATTTAAAATAATATTTTGATTTTATAACAAAATAATTTAAGAAAACAAAATTCATGAAAAAAATCAAGTATGTAGTGTCGTACATTAAATTATGGTATAGTAATTTAGGTTGAATTAGGTGTAATTTTTTTGTTACAGTAAAAAGAAAATGACGAAGAGCTACAGCAACGATTTAAGACAAAGAGTAATAGAATATTTAGATGAGGGGAACGGGTACATTGAAGCATCGCAACTATTTAAAATAAGTGTATCAGCGATAGGCAGGTGGTATAGAAAATACAAACAAGAAGGCAGTTATTTTCCTAAGAGGCGTGGTGGCTCAGAAAAAAAGATTGACTTAGGAAAGCTTGAAGAGTACGTCAAAGAAAACCAAAATATGACCTTAAAAAAAGCTGCTCAAGAATTTGGGGTAAGTATTTTTACAATCAGTTACTGGTTAAAAAGATTAGGCTATAGCTATAAAAAAAAGACTTTTCGTACGTGGAAGCAAGCAAATAAAAGCGAAGTCAGTATCAAGAATCGATAAAATATATAGCGTATCCAAGTCTTGTATATGCCAAATAAAACTGAAAATGTTGGACTAATGCGTTAAAAGTAGTCATTGACACAGACAAGATCCATGGCGATGGTGTCTCAGGTTTGGTCGAAAAAATGCAGCATACTCTTGCAAAACTTTTTGGCAGAGGCGAAAAATCGATTATTGCGCACATGTTCATTCTTCGATGGGGTTCAGGTTGGGGCTGGAAATAATGCACCTCAATCCCTCTTTCTTTTGCTGCTTTTTGGGTATCTTTGCTTGTAGAGGCCTTGATCCAAGATCAGGTGAATGCTAGGCGCCTTTGGATAAGCGTCTTTTCAGCGGATCAAAAAACGTCTTCATAGTGGCTCTATTCAAGGTTTTTAAGGATACCACTGTAAGGCGCATATTTCCTCCCATCAGGTTTATGCGTGTAAGGCTGTCATGGCAATGTGGGTGCCTGACAGGTGATTTTCGTTTCCA